>SLPW01000264.1 GCA_007131755.1 Myxococcales bacterium
ACGACGATCTCTTCGCCGTCCAAGCTCGACGATACACCCATATCGCCTCGCTTTGACGACTTCGACCTCGTCGCCCAGTCCTCGCCGAATACGGCTCAGGACTTCCGCCGAGCACCACTAGTCGACCACATACGTAAATACGGGTTCCATCGTATAGGTCAGCGCCCTATTCCGGACCGTCGACCGACACTCGCCGCGGACCACCGGCTCTTCCAGCTTCACCTGCGCCACCTCGTCGGCAAAACATCGGGCCATCTCCTCTACCCAGGGCTGGTTATATCCCACCGAAACTCTTATCTCTCCCTGCCCGACCAGGATCTCCCCGAAGACCACAGCCCGCAGCCACAGCGGCCTGTCCTCATGCTCCCGAAGATAATCCTGGTATCGCCCGGCCTGGGTACAATGACGGCCCTCGAAGAACGCCGCATTGACGGCGTTCACGAGCGCCTCGTCACATTCGCCCCCCTCCTCCTGCTCGCCATCTGCGACTTCTGCGTCGATCTCGACGCAGACCACCTGCGAAGCCTCACCACAGGCCCCGTCCTCCGCCGGGCGCGCGATGAAGGTGGCCATATACGTCTCAAAATCATCGCCAAAGCTACGCCCGACGGCCGTGACATAATTCCTGGAGACCTCCTCCACGCAGGGCTCCCCGATGGCTGTTCGGGGCTTTGTCATCAACTGTTCCAACTCGTATCCCCCCCACCCCCGACGCCGGGCCCGAAGGGCGATCTCTCGTACCTGCCCCGCACTATCCAGCGAATGGAGACACTCCTGAATCTGCGCTTCCAACTCGTCGTAAGCACTGTCGGCTCGGTCCTGAATCCCACCCCAGAAATGCCGTCCTCTACCAGACGCCTCCTCCGCTTCGGCGCCTTCATCGCCGGCGTCAGCCTCCTCGTCGGGCTGCTGCGACACCACCTGCGAATCGCTGCTCTGCGGTGTCGACGAGCAAGCTACGAAGAGCGCGACAACCGCCAGCCCGCCCCTCCATCCTGGCAAACCTCTAGGCAACTTCACTCCCTCTCAAACCCGCTCCTTCTCCACATCGCCCAACCGAAGATGTCGCCCGCCCCGTCGTCCATATACTCGCCGCCCCCGACTACATCCAATATCACGACGAGCTGGTGCGCCATATGCGTCAGGAGAGCTGTCAGACCCCGGCGCGGGTGATCGCGCCGGGGCCGAACCGTCATTCCTCATGGTAGCAGTCACCTGCCCATCCGCCTGAGTCGTCACAATGACCTTCGTGACCGAGCCCGATTCCAGCACAGCTTCCGAGCACGCTCTCGCACACCTCGCCATGACAGGAAAAGCCCACCGTCACGTCCCCATCGTTACACACGCATTCATACCAGTCGTCACCGGCGCCCACGTTCGCACTACAATCGTCCTCGTCGCCACAGGTGGCACCATAGGCGTCGATCGCTTCACATCGCTCCGTGATCTCGAAGACGACTCCGCCGAAGGGACCATCACTTATATCAACGACCTCACCAGTGATGGTCCCACCCTCCAATTCAGACCCGGCAATGATCCCCAGAGCTTGACCCATTCCGATGAGTCGACCTGACTGATCGCCCGTAGCATCCACGTCGATCGTGACCGTGGCCGCCGCTCCCAACTCCTCGACAAGGTCGAATTCGATACTCGCCATCACCATATAACTGTCTGTATCATATCCCGAGTCGTCGACTGTTCCTTCGGCGGCCATCTGCTGCGTCAAGTTGATGATCGTCACATCTGCCTCGCCATCGAAGGCTCCCGCTGGAAAGTCGATACTGAAGTTTCCGTCTGCGCTGGTCGCCACACCACCGCTTGCATCGATCGTGGACTCCGACTCGTAGTCAGATGATTCCGCACCGACGTCGAACCCGCCGTAGTAGGAAAAGCCCGTCAGGTCCCCGACCACCGCGCCGTTTTCGACAGTGGAGCCGGGTACAGCAGTCGGTTGCTCACCGTCGAAATTAGCCAGGCGCATCTCGGCCCCTTCCGGCTCTTCGTCAAGCTCGATGGACAGTGTCACATCCTTTTCCAGGCTGCCGTCGAACTCGAATCTGTACAATTCCGTATACAGGTCGTCGCGATCGGGACGCTCCTCCTCCGTAATCGTCAACTGCGCATCTTCTGATACCGCCCCTGCGGGAAATTCGAGCGCCATCTTCCCGTCGTCGCTCTCCACGACGCCGCCCTCTTCGGTGACCGTATGGGTTACGGACTCAGCTTCATCGTCTTCCTCGTCGTTGCTGCATCCGACTACGAGTCCCAGAGCGAAAAAGATCACAACCCCATTCTTTAACAATTGAGCACCCTTCATATCGTTTCACCTAGCGCCTTTAGAGACGGTCAACGCTGGAGAAGCAGCGGGTGCCCTCGACAAAATCACTTTCATCGCGAGAGGATAATAATATTAGGCAAAGCGCGTCTAAGTCGCGTTTCCGTCGATTCACTGGATTCGACCTTGCCCTCTCAACACAAGATCACTCACATATATTCATACAGCAATACGATCCATAACCGAACCTTCACTGCTCTCTGCTTGATGACAACTCGTCCAGATTTGCTTCAACCATCTGCCCTCACCCTACCATCCTCAACTACGGACACCACCATGAGCGATCTCTCACGCTGGAACGACAAATGCGCCCTCATCACCGGAGCCTCCAGCGGCATCGGCCGCGCCATTGCAATTCGATTGGCCCAGGCAGGCCTCAACGTCGTCGTCTGCGCCCGCCGAGAAGACCGCCTGAAGAAGCTCGTCGAAGAGATTGAGTCCCAGGGGGGAACGGCCCTCGCCATCGCCACGGATCTGCGCGACCAGGCAGCCATCGACAACCTCTTCGAGCGCACCATCGATACCTTCGGTGGTGTCGATGTGTTGGTCAACAACGCCGGCTTCGGAAAAGATCAATCCCTCTTCGATGGCGACACCGAAACCTGGCGCGCCATGCTGGAGGTCAACGTCCTGGCCCTCTGTATCTGCACCCGAGAGGCGCTTCGCGACATGGATCGCCGCGACGCCAGGGGCCACATCATTCATATCGGCTCCATGTCCGGACACCGCGTTCCCGGCCCCGCCGGCATGTACTCCGCCACCAAATACGCTGTGCGTTCTTTGACCGAGGGCCTTCGCCGCGAGTTGCGCGCCCGCGAAAGTGACATCCGCGTCACCGCCATCAGCCCCGGGTTCGTAGAAACTGAATTCGCCGAGGTCTACCACGACAGCGCCGACAAGGCGCGCCAGACCTATCAGCGCTTCAAGGTCCTCCAACCCGAAGACGTGGCCAATACCATCGCCCACGTCCTCGCCGCCCCTGACCACGTCCAATACCACGACGTCCTGATGCGCCCCACCCATCAAGAGAGCTGAGCGCAAATGAAGTATACCACCCCACATGCGCTGGCCTGCTCCTTCGTCGTCGAACTCGGCGTGGGCCTGGACACGCGTCCCGCCCGTCTAAACTTCCCCCTGCAGGGGCTATCCACCGGGAGTGATCCACCTTGATCGGTTGTAGAACTCGGTGTGGTCGAGCCCGCCCTGGCCCCGGCCCAGTCCCGGGCCCGATATTACTTCACGTCGGCGAATGAAGTTTGGGACAGAACTACCCCCAAGAGGAAGGAGCAAGAGCCGGAAAAGCCAACAGCAGAAGGACGGGCCTGGGCGAGGGCCTGGGCCCGGGCCAGGGAACTACTACCGACGGAAATCGATCATCCCCCTATCCACCAGATAACTTCCTTCGCCTCCACAACATCGCTATGCTCGCCGCTGAATGCTGCGATCGAATTTGCTGAATATGCGAAGCGTCCTCGAAAGGACGGACCTTAGCAGCACAATGACACTGGCAGTTGAAGTATGAAGGTTCAAAACTCATGGGCACGAATTGCCGCGGTGGGCGGACTCTTTGCACTCGCCACCGTTCTCACCATCACCACCTGCACTTCCGCCGATCAAAGTCATACCGACGGTGACGAAGTCACCTCGACACCACAGAACGAGGAAGAGAGCGCTGACCCCTCTTCGCCCCCGGCCTCCCTGTTGGTCACCGCTTCACCGGAAGATGCCCTGATCACCATCGACGGTGGACTCGAGAGCACGGGCGTCCTCGAAGTCGGTGAGATTCCGGAGGGTGACCATCGAATCCGCGTCTCCCGTCCCGGATACGAGCCCCGGGAGAAGGTGGTCGCCCTCGTATCAGACCACCTTCATACCCTGGAGATCTCCCTGGAGCCCCGTGAGTTTGCGGTAGACATCGATGTCTACCCCGCCGCCGATTACGAGATCCTCCGCCACGGCGAAACCCTTCACCGCGGCGAGACCCCCTTGTCTCATACGCTGCCTGCCGGGAAGGTGACCATCGCTATTGAACGTGAAGACTATCAGCCCTTTGAGCGAGCCTTCCACCTCGACAGATCCGTCGAGAAAAAGCTCTACCTCGACCGTCCGGGCCAGCTCCTGCGACGCACCGGAAAATTCCGAAGCGGTGGCTCACCGAAGGCATCCCACTTCTCTCGGGATGGAAGCGAGATCTGGGTCGCCCGCCTGATGGACAAGACTGCCGGGGTCAAGGTCCTCGACGCCAGGACTGGCGAGTCCGTCGCCGACGTCGATCTCGACGGCGCCGGCGCCGTGGAGTTGGCCATGTCCGATGATGGAAAAAAGGTCTACGCAAGCCAGATGGAGACGGCCCGCGTCTTCGAGATCGACGCCCATTCCAAGAAAGTGCTTCGCACCTTCGAGACCGGAAGCTCCTGGACGAAAGTCCTCGAACTTTCCTCCGACGAATCTTTCCTCCTCGCCAGCAACTGGGTCGGAAACGACGTCTCCCTCATCGATCTCGACACCGGCGAGCTCGAGCGCCGCATTCCCACCGTCGATACCCCCCGCGGTCTATATCTGACCTCCGGTGGAAATACCCTTTATGTGGCGGGCTTCGACAACGGCGAATTGCAGCGCATCGACCTCGAAACGGGCGAAAGCGAGATCATCTTCGATCGCGGGGGCTCTCTACGCCACATCGCCGCCGACGAATGGAGCGGAAAGATGTTCATCTCCGATCTGCGCTACAACCTCATCTGGCAGATGGATATGGACACCGAGGAGGTCTCCCTCTTTACGCGCCCCGACTTCAGCCCCAACACCATCGTCCTCGATCCCAGCGCACAGATCCTCTTCGTCTCCTGCCGCGGACGAACCCACCCCTCCGGAAATTATTATAAACCGGGCCATGAATGGGGCTCGGTGCTCCTCTACGATACAGAAGACGCCACCTTGCTCGATGCCATCGTCGGCGGCAATCAACCCACGGGCCTCGACGTCACCGCCGATGGACGCCGCCTGGTCTTCTCCAACTTCCTCGACAGCAACCTCGAGGTCTACGATGTCCCCTCCTACGAGGCGCTGCGCGCCGGCGGCGGCGGTCGCGCCGACGTCTACCGCCGGGAATTGGCGAAGCATTAAAACTGATTATTTGTCCAATATGTAGCGCACCGATCCTCCGGCCCTCATATCAATAGGACCACGAGTTAGCTGATTGCTCGGAATGACTCGAATCAATCACACTCCCGTCGACCCTTCATCGGCTCGTCGCAGGAGTTTGTAGTCCTGAGTCACCTCCCAGGCCGTGCTAAATGAGGAATATGCGCGACGGGCGACCTCGGCGATGGACAGGTCGGAAGAGGTCTCGAGCACAGTCCAGACATCGGCGCGCCACGACGGACCCATCAATACCCGATTTCGATACCCTCGGTGATGGCTTGCCAGCAATTCGGCGGACAACACGTCGGCCCGCCGTGTCTTCAATATGCCTGCCGGCACCCGTAGCGGTGTCTCCTCAAAACGCGGGTCCACACCACGTCGATCAATCTGAAAATCCGTCCCCACTGAGAGCACGTCCACCGCCGGTCCGTCGTAGAGCGAGGCAAGCCTGGCAAGCCTTCGATCCTTGTCTAGCCACGTACCGATGGCCGACCAGAAGGCGCGAACTCTCCCGGATTGATGTACTTTGATGACCCGGGCCAGCCGGTCGGCGTTGACGTAGCTGTGATGACGCTCCATCCACGCTATCAAGACGGCCAAGACTCGTAGATGGTTGGATGAAGAAGCATGTGTCAATCGCCAAGTATCGGTTTATCCAATACCAAGATTATCTCTCCGGTCCTTAACGAAGTCAACAAACACGCCCAACGTAGAGGCGATAACCGCCCACTGGATACGGATCGAGGCCGGAAGCCGGAACCGGAAGCTGCCCACTCGCTCCGTATCCACTATGGGCCAGTATCTTTGCGGTAATTTGGCTAACACCTGGTATCACCGACTCGTCACGAAAGGCCTTTTCGGAGACGATGTGCTCCTGCGCATCGGCAGTCGCACGCAGTCCTTCGCCGTGACTGCCGATAGCGAGGACGCTATCGTCTCCAAAACCCTTATTCTCTGGCCTGAAAGTGGATCCGTATCCAGTGGGAAGTCGGAGCCGGAGCCGTCATCCTCTCCCCCATCTCCCCCTCTCCTTTTCCTTACACAGTCGGATTGTCGCTTGCTTTACCGTCTTTGGCCGAGTGCGCCCGGGTGCATTCACCCCCGGCATCGTTGTGTTTCGGGCCTACGCCGGCTATCACGTATTGCCCGCGAAGCCTTCCTGCCCCCTTGCCCCTTGCCAGCATGTTCTCTATGGGCGATGACGAGGGCTCGGGAATTCAGGATGAATTGACCGGGAGACATCACTTATGAAAATCCACTCTCTACTACCCATTCTGATCACCGCCGCCTTAGTTTGCACCGCTTGCAGCAGCCAGGCCTACGCCAGTGACGCCTCCGGTGACGAAGGCGCCGTCACGACCGACGCTGTCGATGAGACAAGTGACGACCCCTCATCAGACCCGGAGAACTCCCACACTTCCGATTCGACCGACGAAGACCAAACAGCAGACAAGGACGAAGCTTATTTTGATTCCCTTCTTGAGGGCGAACCTGACTCCTTCGATGATGTCGCCGCCGCCTTCAGCGGCGACGACGGCGATCTTGTACTTGGCCGTGGCAGCGGAGGAATGGGCATAAGGTCGAGACCTTCTTCGGACCTCGAATCCGCAGAATCGGACCTCGAACAGCTAAACACCGGCGACAATTCATCTGCAGATGATTCCGACGACGAATTATTTTTCGAATTGAGCGAATTTTGCGATCCCGACGATGTCCTCGAGGTCATCGAAGCTCGCAGCAACGCCATCAAACATTGCTATAAGCGTGATCTCAGAGAAACCCCCGGCCTTGCAGGACGAGTCTCGCTAAACTGGACGATCGAACTCGATGGAAGCGTCTCCAACACCATCGTCAGTGAATCAACCCTAGAAGAGCCCCGGACCGCAGCATGCATCATCCGCCAGATCCAGCGAATGCGCTTCGCCGAACCCGATGGCGGCACCTGTATGGTCGACTATCCCTTTGAGTTATCTGCCGACGCTCCTCATGTCCGCGGCGCCCAGGAGTTGTCCCCCGATGGCTCTCAGTGATCGAAAAGATCGCGCGTCGAAAAACCACCCCCCTCACGATTCCAGATTCCCCAACAACTACATACCCTCAACGCTCCATACGCCGTTGCGCGTTGACGTCTTCCGGTGATTCGATTCGAGATTCGATGGTTTTTGGTCATTCGTACCTCCCGGCCCTCCTTTTGGTCGGACCCGGCGAAATAGACCACGAGACCGAGATCGAGATCGACCACGAGACCGAGACCGAGACCGAGACCGACCACGAGACCGAGATCGACCACGAGACCGAGATCGACCACGAGACCGAGATCGACCACGAGACCGAGACCGAGACCGAGACCGAGACCGACCACGAGACCGACCACGAGACCGAGACCGACCACGACCACGAGACCGACCTCGACCACGAGATCGAGACCGAGACCGCTCTAGCTACCCACGCCGCACCCACCACAACACCGCCAACCACACCAATAGGCCCACCGGCCCTCCCCCGCCGGTGGCACAACTGGACGTCGAGATCTCCCCGTCAACGTCGCCCGACGCCTCCTCACCACCGGCATCTGGCGCCCCGGGCCCGCCGGGTGTTCCCACATCGGGCCCACCCGGCCCTTCTGCGTCGGGCTCTCCCGGGCTCCCGGCGTCCGGCTCGTCGCCACCATTTGCACCGCCGTCGTCCTCCTCACAGGAATCTCCCCGACAGGGCGATGCCAGCCGAATCGTGGTGTAATAGTCCGGGTCGTCCCACCCGTCGTCGTCCGACCACTCGGGACCCAACTGCGGAACATCGGAAAACCCGCTTCCCGTCGACGGCCAGCACACAAGACCCGACGACGCCCGCGCACAGAGGTCATCTCGGCCGTCGCCCGTCACGTCGGCAAAGCGAATGGTCCGAAAGAAGCGCTCTCGAAACCACCCCGAATCATTCGACATGGGCCCGCCGCTGACGGCGGAGACGAACTCACTTCCATCCCAGGACCAACAGCGCATCCCGGCGTTGGCCCGGGCACACAGATCGGCGCGGCCGTCGCCGGTGATGTCGGGAAAGCGAATCGTCGAATAATTCGTATAGTCGCCCCACCCGCTGCTGTCCGCAAGGGGCGGACCCTCGATCTCGGGTCCGAAGCCGTCACCCGTGGATTTATGACACACCACTCCCTCCGGGCCCCGGGCGCACACATCGGCCACCCCATCTCCGTCCAGATCGACGAGGGTGATGGTGCTCCAATATTTGACGTCGTCCCAGCCATTTGCGTTCGACCACTCTGGACCGGCGATGCGGCTGCCAAACCCGTCGCCCGTCGACGGCCAACAGGAGAAATCGGCGTTTCGCCGCGCGCATACGTCGGCCTTTCCATTGCCCGTGACATCGCCCATCCGGATTGTGCCGTAATGCCAGGGCACACCCCAGCCCGACTCATCCGTCAGACTCGGCCCTTCCACGGGCTCTGCGAAGCCCTCTCCCGTCGATGGATAGCAGCGAAAGCCCTCGGGCGTGCGAGCACACAAATCGGCGCGACCATCCCCCGTGACGTCGGCGAGCCGGATGGTGCTGAAATACCGGATATCGTCGAAGCCATTTGCGTTTGACCACTCCGGACCATCGACCTGCCCCGAAAAGCCCGTTCCGTCGGAGAAATAACATCGCATCCCTGCATTTCGCCGCACGCACAGATCGGCTTCTCCGTTGCCCGTGATATCCCCCATGCGAATCGTGGAGTGATTCGTCGGGTCCTTCCAGCCGGAGCTATCCTCCAGATTCGGCCCCTCGATGGGACCGGAAAACGTTCCGTCCCCCATAGCCGTATAGCATTCCACTCCGTCGGGCCCCCGGGCGCAAACGTCGGCCACCCCGCTGCCGTCGATATCGGTATGCCCCGTATGGTCGCGTAGATGCGCCTGATACAACAACTCGTCGTACGTCCGGTCACAGGAGCCCGGAACCCTCGGCATGCCTCCTGCGCTGCCGGCGAAGATCCCCCAGCTATTTGGCACCGAGCGAGGCGACCCGTCCGATGGCCGATTGATCGTCCCCTGGCCCTGCACCCACATCTGCGTCGACCCTCCCCCGTCGAGGTTGATCGCCACATGCGCACCGAGCTGGTGCATCAGACTGGCCAGTTCCGTTCCGTACATTCCCACCGAGGTCGGGGCGTTGCGCCCGTCCACCACCACCAAGATGAAGGTATTTCGATCTTTGGTCAGCCCCATCGCCGTGCGTGGATGCCGGGCCCGCATATCGCTCCTGTCGGGAAAACAGGAGCTGTCCGTCGGCGACGAGCACTCCATGGGCTGGCCCTCCACCACGAGCTGCGGAAATCCACTGACCAACGCCTGCGTCCCCTCCGGAAGGGAGCTCGTCACCGACTTCGGAGACCACCCTTGGTCGGCGCCGAAGTCCTCCCACCGATTCTTGATCCACTCCGTATTGGAGTACTCCACGAAGTCCTCCCCGAAGGCGATCCAACCGTGGCGCTCGTAAAACCAGGAACCACTATAATCGGAGTGAAGCCCCGTATGCTGCAGAGGCCACCTCGAGCCGCCGCCCACGGCATCGCCGTAGACGTGCATCCCATGGCTGTCCCAGGCGAAAAAATCACCATTGACCGCAAGCTGGGCTCCCACAGACGACGCCCACTGCCCGCTGGTCTGCGTTGCATTCGACGCCGAGGCGTCCACGTGGACGTGGTCATGGCAAAGCTCCACAAAGGCCGCATAAAACTCCGTCGACGGCGAACTGGTCGTCCCCTCCACCACCGTCAGCCCCGGGTAGGGCTGCGACTGGGACTGCGACGTAATCGTCACCGCCTCCACTATCGACGCCACGCTCATACATGCTGCGACGACCATCGTACCTACCACCAATTCCATGCGGCTCATGAAACCTCCGTCGTTATCAGTAGCCATCACATCTTGCCGCACCGGACCACAAAATCCCAGCCCGGCCCTCTCATTCGCCTCAACAGCGACCCAGGACTCAGGCTTATCCCCTACGGTGGTGCGGATATCCAATGAGTCTCTCGACTCATCCCGCGTTTGTCCTTATCATCGAACCCTTGGCGTTTTCCTTTACTATGTATTCCCCATGACCCAGCCCACACACCTCGGATTCGATAAAGCCATCCGACGCCTGGCCGACAAAAACGGCGTCACCGGCCCCTCGCGGGCATTGCTCCACGAACTTCTCGACTCCATCCCTGTCGACCCTCCCCGCACACCTGAGTCCGAGCGTCGAAGCCACAACTCCAGCGTCGAGGACACTCTTCTCCCCATCGACGTCACCGGCGACACGATGACCCTCTTTCCCGTCGTTCCCACCCGACGCACCAATCCCGGGCTATCCGTCCCTCGCCAACGCCCCGGCCCCGCTGGTGGTGGTCTGGCAACAACGCCGAAAAATCACCGCGAGAAACTGGGACGATTCATCAACCTCGGCCTCGTCGGTAGAGGGGGAATGGGCGAGGTCTACCGAGTCCTCGACCCGAAGCTGGATCGACGCATGGTGCTCAAGGTCTTGCGTGGGGAACGCGTCAACGATCCATCCTCCCGGGCTCGCTTCGTCGAAGAAGCACGACTGACTTCTCAGCTCGACCATCCCGGCATCGTCCCCGTCCATGAGATGGGCACTCTCGACGATGGGCGTCCCTTCTTTACGATGCGCGAAGTCCGCGGCCGTACGCTGAGCGACGTCATTCGAGACTACCACGCCGAATTCGACGCCTGCTCGAGCGACGAGCGAAGCTGGACCTCTCATTTTCATGGCCTCATCGACATCTTTGATCGCCTCTGTGAACCCGTGGCCTACGCACACTCCCGGGGCATCATCCACCGCGACCTGAAGCCCTCGAATATCATGGTCGGCGACTTCGGTGAGGTGCAAATATTGGACTGGGGTTTGGCAAAGGCCGTGGGCGATCCCGATCCCGCCGCTTTTGATGACGACGACTTTACCAGCGGCTACACCACACTTCACGACGACGAATCTCCCTTCAACACCCGCCGGGGCAGCATCATCGGAACCCCTGCCTTTATGCCCCCCGAGCAGGCCCGTGGCGCCCTGGACGACCTCAATCCCGCCTGCGACGTCTATTCGCTGGGCGCCATCTTATTTATGGTCCTCGACTCCAGCCCCCCCTTCGAGGGTCCCACGGCGGCGAATGTCCTTTTTCAGGTTCTCAGCGGCATCGATCGCCGTCCTGGCGAAGATCGTGGCGCTCCTGCGGAGCTTATCCAGATATGCGTAAAGGCCATGAATCTCGAGCAGAGCGAGCGCTTTACAAACGCCGCCGAGTTGGCCCGACACATCGACGCCTGGCGCGCCGGTTTTACCCGCCGTCGAAAGGCATTCGACCTCATTGACAAGGCCGACGAACTCCTCCCGCGCATCGACGATCTACGCCAGCGGGCCCAGAAGCTCGACTCCATCGCCCGCACTCGCCTGCGCTCCATTCCCCGCTCCGCCCCGGTCGACGAAAAACGCCCCGCCTGGAACCTCGAGGAAGAGGCCCGAATTCTGGAGCGCCAGGCCGACGCACACAGAGCACGAGCCATTCAGCATCTAGAGACCGCTCTGACCTATGTCCCCGACTTCGAGGAGGCTCACAACCGCCTGGCTGCCATCTACAAAGGCGATCACGAAGAGGCCGAAAAACGCCGCGACGACGACGAGGCCAGTTCACTGGAGTTCTTTATCCGCGCTCATAATACGGGGCTCTTCGACGACTATCTCGAGGGCAACGGCCGTCTCCAACTGCGCACGGATCCCCCGGGCGCGCAGGTGACCTTATTTCGCTTTGTCCGGCAGGATCGCCGCCTCATCCCGGGGCTACAGAGAGATTTCGGTCATACTCCCTTATTCGACGTTACCCTTCCCATGGGGAGCTATCTACTGCATCTGCAGGCGCCGGGCCACGCCACTGTGAAGTACCCCGTTTTTATCGGACGCCTCCAGCGCTGGAACGGCTGCCTCCGGGACACCGAAGCTCCTTTCCGGGTTCGTCTTCCCCGGTCCGGCGAACTGGATGATGATGATATCTATGTCCCGGGAAGCTCCTTCTGGCGAGGCGGCGACGAACGCGCCACCAATGGCGACCCGCGATCCATCGTCTGGGTCGACCCCTTCGTCATCAAGAAAACGCCCGTCTGCCACGGGGAATACCTGGAATTTCTCAACGACCTCGTCAGAAATGGCCGTAGAGACCAGGCCGAACGCTTCTGCCCCAGAACCGCCGGCAATATCGGCTTCGTTCGCGGTGACAGCGTCTATCAACGCTCTGCGGACGGCTGCTTCATTGCCGAAGAAGATACCGAGGATTTTCTCACTCAACCCGTCAACCTCATCGACTGGTACAGCGCCAGGGCCTATGCAGACTGGGTTGCCAACAAAACCGGCCACCCCTGGCGTCTGCCCACAGCCGACGAATGGGAAAAAGCAGCCCGCGGCGTCGATGGCCGGTTTTATCCCTGGGGCGATTATCTCGACCCCACCTGGTGCCGCATGCTCCACAGTACTCGCCAGGCCCCTCGCCCCGTGCCCATCGACGCCAATCAGGCCGACGAAAGCCCCTACGGGATGCTCGGTACCGCCGGAAATATCCGCGACTGGTGCCTCCCCGATCGCGTCGACGACCTCGACGCCATTGACGACGACACCCTCGTCCCCTTCCGCGGCGGCTGCTGGTTTGCCACCCCCGAGATGTGTCGTCTGGCCAGCCGCGAATTCAAGCCCTCCTGCGCACGCTCTGCCGGCAACGGCTTCCGCCTTGCCAGAGATTACTGACCCCCTCCCCACACCCGCCTCCTGACCTCCCGGCTCACCTCCACGCCGACCAGACTTGAAATTTCAGAAATTTTCGTCATTCTGAACCTGTGTGAATTGTTCTCATTCCCTCATTTCTCAACACCGTCATCGCTGTCCAAAAGTCTTGGCCCAATGGAGTTCATCGTGAAAGGCAACGCCTCCTTCCGTCGTATCTGGCCCTTTGCCGCACTTCTGTTGCTCCTGGCCCTGTGGCCCGGCTGTGATTGCATCGACACCCCCGTCACCGGCGCCAATCAGGACGACCCCGACGCCGCCATCGGCGACGATGTCGAGGGCGACGATGTCGATCCCGGTGGAAATGGTGGTGGCAACGGCGGTGACCCCCAGGACACCGGTCCCGATGATCCCGCAGACCCCTGTATGGAGATCACCTGTGGTGACGGCCAGACCTGCTACCATGGAAATTGTTTCCCCACCTGCGCCAGCGACATGGATTGCTCCGATGGCGAGCACTGCTTCCAGGGCCGCTGTGCCCCCACCGATTGTCAGGGGGTAGACTGCCCGGACAATATGGCCTGTTATCGTGGCGCCTGCTACGACGCGTGCTCACCCGACGGCGACTGCCCGGGAGGAAGCGGCATCACCTGCGTCGACGGCGCCTGCGTCACCCTCGATGACCAATGCGACAATCTGGAATGTCACCAGGTCACCTGCCCCCCCGACGGCGACCGCACCACCGTGACCGGCACCGTACACATTCCCTCCGGCGCCTTGCCCCTTCCCAACACCAGCGTCTACGTCCCCAACTCCGATCTGGAGCCCATCACCCAGGGGGCATCCTGCGAGCGCTGCGAGGACATGCTCACTGGCGATCCCCTGGTGCAGGCCATCACCGACGTCCACGGAAATTTCGAGCTCATCAACGTCCCCGTCACCGACAACCTCCCCGTTGTCATCCAGAGCGGAAAGTGGCGCCGCGAGATCACCGTCGACACCATCGAGCCCTGCACGGAAAACCAGATCACCGACGACGATCTCACTCGCCTTCCCCGCAACCAGAGCGAGGGCAACATCCCCGACATCGCCGTCACTACCGGAGGCTGGGACAGCCTGGAATGTCTGACCTATCTCATCGGGCTGGACTACGAGGAATTCACCACGCCCGCCGGCGACGGAAAGGTCAACTTCTTCACCGCCGTCGGTGGATCCTCCAACTACGCCGCCCACGTCGACGGCGGAAATAGTTTTCCTCAGGCATCGAGCTGGTGGCACGACCTGGACAACCTTCTGGACTACGACATCATCATGCACTCCTGCGAGGGAAGCCAGAATCAGGGCGACAAATCGCCCGCTGCCCAGCAGGCATTTCGCGACTTCACCCACGCCGGCGGTCGCGCCTTCACCTCCCACTGGGAAAACGAGTGGCTCCAATATACCCCGGACTTCAATACCGTCGCCGACTGGTCCGGCGGCGGTGGCGGCACTACCATGGCCCAGATCAACACCTCCCTCGGCGGCGGCCAGACCATGTACGAGTGGATGCAAAACGCCGGCGCCCTCGACGCCAACGGCCACTTCAACGTCAACGACGCCCGCTACACCATCGGTAACCTCGACACCTCCATCGCCGAGCTGTGGCTGACCTATACCAACGGTACCCCTCTGTACTTCGCCTTCAACACCCCGATCAACGCCCCCGAAGAAGAGCATTGCGGACGCGTCGTCTTCAGCGACCTCCACGTCGCCAGTGGGTCGGGCCACAGCTTCCCCACCCAGTGTGGAACCAGCCTCACCCCTCAGGAAATCGCTCTCATCTATATGTTCTTCGACCTCTCGGCCTGCATCGCTCCCGAATGCGACCCCATCACCTGCGACGACGTCGACAACAACTGCGGCATCCACGACGACGGATGCGGCGGCACCATCGACTGCGGAATCTGTTGCGTGGCCATCGACGAACCCTGCGAGGTCGACGAGGACTGCTGCTCGCCCCTGTGGTGCGATCAGGATACCGGTCTTTGCACCGACCGCTGCCGAGAGCTCAACGAGTCATGCAGCCAGAACTCCGATTGCTGCTCCGATATGTGTGGCATCGGTTCCGACGGTGAAAACCAGTGCATCGGGGGTTGATTCCACACTCCCTGCGCGAAAACCGGGTACCTTTAGCCCTACGCGCTGTGGCTTGAGGCTATGGCGGTGCTCTTCAATATTATCTGGCTGCTCTCTTCATTGAGCCCTGCCGCAGAGCCGGCAGGCGCGCAAGCTCGGGCTGCCGACAATTTCGCGGTTCCCTCCTTTGGCCCAACCCCGCGCGACGTATTGGCGCAGCGGGCCCACGGCCAGCCCCGCCGCCATTCGAGCTGCCGGCCCGAACGCTTACGCTTGGATTCTTCGTTACAATCCCCCACTTGAAATCGCCTCATCTTTTTGCGAGCGTTCAGTATCCTCAGGAGCGCGGCCAGCTTGGCGGCATTGCGGGCTGTCAGCCCGCGCTTCCACAAGGGCATGGCCCCATAACTTCGTAAGCCTGCTGGATGCTTATATCGTTTTTCATATTTCTGATCTCTTCGGATCTGAAATCAGGTTGTCCGACCTTAAACAATGTCTGGATTGATGGAGTAAGCCTTGCGCCACTTGACTACTTGCAATCGCCTATGGCCCCTGGCCACACTCGTCTTGCTCCTGGCCCTGTGGCCCGGCTGCGACTGCATCGACACCCCTGTGACGGGATACAACGACGACGACCCCGATGCGGCCAGCACAGATGATGTCCTCACTGGCGATGACGACACCGATCCCAGCAATCCGGATCCCGGCCCCACCGAGCCCGCCGACCCCTGTGTGGAGGTCAACTGTGGGGAGGGCCAGACCTGCTACCATGGAAATTGTTTCCCCACCTGCACCAGCGATCTGGACTGCTCTGATGGTGAGCACTGCTTCCAGGGCCGATGCGCTCCCACGGACTGCCAGGGCGTGGACTGTCCCGATAATATGGCCTGTTACCGCGGCGCCTGCTACGACGAGTGCTCCCCCGGCGGAGACTGCCCCGGAGGCAGCGGCATCACCTGCGTCGACGGCGCCTGCGTCACCCTCGACGACCAGTGCGACAATCTGGAATGTGAGC
>SLPW01000470.1 GCA_007131755.1 Myxococcales bacterium
ACTTTGAGTCCTACAACCGATCAAGGTGGATCACACCCGCCCTGTCAGCGCGCCGAAAGGCAAGCGTTCAGTAGGCTCACGCAGTGATGCGGCCACACTCTTGTGGGAGCGCGGGCAGCCAGTGCTGGCCCGCAATGCGGCCAGGCTGGCCGCGCTCCCGGTGAAGCTTCGGACCAACCTCAGCGACCTGGTTGACGAATCCAACGACGAGTTGACGCTCTTGATCCACCCGGTGTCGAGGGGCCCCCCGCCATCGGCTGATAGGGCCTGCCATTCTCCCGACGCCTGCGCGGCCACCATCCCCATCGCTTTGACCACGCTCACAACCCTCTCTCCCACTCCCTGCCGCGCGATACCCGCTCATCCTACGATCTGGGCAATAACCCGAACGCTCCCGCCAGCAGCACACATATGCTGTGGCACCACGAACCCGGCGGAATGATCACCCAATATATGGGACTCTTGACCGGTCATTATGCAGCGCTCGAGTTCACCACGGGGGGACCTCTCGGAGGAAGAACTCAATTCGAAGCCACCTCCCTGGCCATGACCCCTGGATCTATCGTCTGGGCCATCAGCAAATGCCCCGGTCAATTCACTGAACTACCAGACAACTGCGTCAACCGTGGCTATCTCATCAGTATCCCCTGGACGGTGGGCTTTCCGGACGAAGACTATCCCTTCAATTGCGCTCTGGAGACGGATACCACCTACTATCTCAACATCGCTCATGCCCCTTCGGTGGACGAACTCGACGAGTCGGGCTGTACCAGCCCCGACGAATGCGGTTCTGTCTTCGCGCACAGAGGAAGCACGGAGTGAATTGACAGAACGCCCCAGTGTTGGTTGCCCATCATTGATTGCGCAGCCGCCGCATCCGTTCCTGAGTTCGGAGTTCCCGTTCTTGCTGTGCTTCCTCGAGTGTGCGAAAGCGCTGAACACCTCGCTGAATCTCCACAGGCCCACGCAGGCGGGCTGACTGCCACAACGCTTCGATGCGGCGGGCCCGCTCCTCGATGTCCTCGACGTGCTCGGGGGACGGAACCTCTTTGATATGTCGAAATCGCTCCAAAGGCATTTCAGCGCTCCTCGCCGACGTCAAAAGCGTCGGCCAACCGGGCCGCATCGGCTTGATCGATGGGCCGCACAGTGCTTCGCTTGAGCTGATATAACGTTTGTGGGGTAGCGACCCGAATGTCCACACCGTCGATGGAGACAATCTCCCAGTCCAAGTCATCGTATTCGGCTAACTCCCCGATGCGGGTCAGGATGTCGATGTACATCGACCCTTCCGGTGGACCGTAGCGAATGACCGGATAGGGCCCCATCAACTCCTGCGCCTCGATCTCGTCGATGGAAGCATCTGCCCAGAGGTGGTGTAACGCCGATTTAAGGCGTTCAACATTCTCCACTGTCGGCTTCACGAAGATATCTACGTCTTCTGTAGCTCGCAGCAATCCGTGAACATTTAATGCGGTCCCTCCAATCAAGACGTACTCCACCTGATGTTGATTTAGACTGTCCAGCAAGCGCAGAAATTCGGAGGTAAAATCCATTTCTGGTCAGCACAGTGAGAGAGGCGGTCCAGCGACGTCTCATACAATCATACACCCTGGGTTCCAAAGTGCCATGCCACGCCGAAAAAGTACCTGGCACCACATCGCCGTGGACAAGTCTTGGACACGGCTGTTGGCTGCCAATGAACTTCGCTCGGAGTGCCCAGAAGGCGCTCTTGCCCCACCCGGAGCCGAGGGTGCCCCCGCCATCGGCTGATAGGGCCTGCCATTCTCCCGGAGCCTCCGAAGCCATCGTCACCACCGCCACATGCCCATCGACATTTTCACGCTCTCCTGCACCGCCTCAAAGCCAGAAGTCCCACGGCGAGCACAACGAGCAACGACGGAAAAAGCGGGCCTTCCACAACGGAAGAGCAGGCCGATTTGCTCGAGTCTTCCTCCTTACTTTCAGCTCCACCCCCGAGTTCGGACGCCCCAACGTCTTCGTCGAGGCAGCCCTCCACATCCACCCAGTCCTCGGGATGAACGTTTTTTCTGGAAATCCAATACTCCGTATCCTCGTCAAGAACGCATCTATCGGGCTCACAGGACGTGGCACTATCGATGACCTCGCCATTCACGCCCACGACCTCTACGGCAATACAGTCTACCCCATCGTGTAGAAGCCAGGACAACACATCTTGCTCTGCCACGTAGTCGGCCGTGAGGTTGAAGATATATTCACCACCGTCGGCGTCCTCGAAACGAAGTCGGTAGCGAGTCGACTCCGCCGGGCTGTGCTCGACAAATGCGAAGTGAACCTCGCTGCCGAAACCCCTTCCTGGAATACAAAACTCCTCGACCTCCTCGCCATAGGACTGGTGATACCAGGAGATGCCGACCTCTTCGAGCTCGTCGAAGGTCGCCACCTCCTCGTCGACAACGACACTCACCTCCCAGACATCTGCGTATTCGGAATCCGGTTCATAGGTCAGCGTGTATTCACCGGCAGCCAGGGGTTCCTTCGGAGTGGCCCGAAGGCCCACAGCGTAGTAGTGAGCATCGGGCTCCACACTCAAACTCACCTCGTGGACGACTCCCGCGACATCCACCAACTCCACGACTTCCCCGTCATCCACAGCACCTGCATAGAGCGCAAAGAATTCTACATCTGATGGAACGATCGCTCCGTCATCGGGAAACCCCCAGTACAATTCGCCGTCCGTAGGCTCACAGGCCTCGGCAGGCTGCACCATCACAGCCCAGTTCACAAATGCCACCGCCATCACGGCGATGGTGGCCAATTGCACTCTCTTTCTCGTCCACATCTGAACCTCCACGTTCGTCCACCGTTCGCCATTTACAAAACGTCCCAGTGATGGTCGCCCATCATTGATTGCGCAGCCGCCGCATCCGTTCCTGAGTGCGAAGCTCCCGTTCTTGCTGTGCTTCCTCGAGTGTGCGAAAGCGCTGAACGCCTCGTTTAATCTCCACAGGCCCACGCAGGCGGGCTGACTGCCACAACACTTCGATGCGGCGGGCCCGTTCCTCGATGTCCTCGACGCGCTCCGGCGACGGAACCTCTTTCTCCCCGATGCGGGTCAGGATGTCGATGTACATCGACCCTTCCGGTGGACCGTAGCGAATGACCGGTGAGAGAGGCGGTCCAGCGACGTCTCATACCATCATACACCCTGGGTTCTAAGTTGCCATGCCGCCCCGAAAAAGTACCTGGTACCACTCCGCCCCCCAAAACACACAAAAAAGACCCGACTCTGGGAGAGTCGGGTCTCAGTGCGGAAGGGGGGAGTCGAACCCCCACGGGATGTTACTCCCACTGGATCCTTAGTCCAGCGCGTCTACCAATTCCGCCACTTCCGCGGGCGTGCACGCGACCGTCAAAGGGCCACGGTGAGGACTGTGGTGTATAAGGATGACCGGAGATGCTGTCAACGAAAATTCTCGGGCTTTTCCTCACCCTCTTCCTCGTTGATGCGAACCTTCGCCCTGATGGCGGGGCTATCCTCCCCGAGCCAACGGGTTGGGGGCACCGTCCATTCCGATCTGCGGCGGATTGCCCTCGTCGTTTCATCGCTCACGGTTGTTCACCTGCGTCAGCGAAGTCGTGAAAGAAGCGGCACGCCTCGTATTGGACCTCGATCTCCGCTGCACATACGGGCTCATCCTCCGGGCCTAGTTCCCCGAGGACCAGATCCAACAAGTCGTCACACCGTGCCTCCTGAAGGCAGTCCGTGACGGCTTGATCGGCCTCGGCGCAGCCTTTGAGCTCCTCCGTGGTGCGGCCGGCCAGAAATTCTATCTCCAGATCCGTCATGGCAAATTCGGCTCGGCAATCCTCGAGGGTATATCCCACAGGCACCTCGCGCTCATCCAATTCATCGAAACATTCGAAGGGCCGCTCACACATGATGGAGAGCACACGCTCGTCCTGCTCGGCCAGGAATGCCTGGACGTCGAAGTCCTCCACCGAAGTGTCGCCATCCACCTTCTGCACCGTCTCGTCCGTGGAGTGATCCTGCGTCTGGCCATCGGCGGGCTCCGGCGCACTGGAACAGGCCGAAGCCATGAGCAACAGCGTACATAAGAGTGACCCTGCGAACTCAATCGTCCTCATCTGCACTCCTCTCGTTTTGGAATCGTCGTCGACCGGTGCGGCTCAGGTCTGTGGCCAATGGACAAAGACCATAGACACGCTCCGTCATTCCGAAAGCCACTCCAGCTCGGCTATTCCGTCGTAACAATCCACGGTGGCCTGTGACAGCCCCACCGGGTCTTCATCGATCCCGAAGACGTCGCGAAGGTGAGCTACGCTGTAGTGATGAACGATCGGCCAGACCGTCTCGACGTCAAGGTCGGTCTCGCGACAGCCATCCTCACCGAGGGTGCGAATGAGCGCCGGGATCTCCATCCCGCTGTCCTCGGCGATCTGCAACACTCCGCCATCTTCGGCGCCGACGGCGCAGATATCGGAAAAGGCCAGATGCCCGGCGTCCTCGATCCCCAGAAATCGCTTCGGCGACGGCCCACGGTCATAGGCGATCCGAACCTGGCTGGCGTTAATCAGGCGGTCTGTGGTCCCCCCCATCCAGAATAGCCCCTCTCCGTCGGCCACCCCGTCATCCACATTTGGGTTGGAGGCATAGAAGATCGCCGCCTTCACTCCCGGCTCTCCGATCATGGAATTGGCGCCATTTCCCCCCATGGAGTGACCCGTGGCGGCGATCTGAGTGGTGTCGGCGATCTGGGAGATATCGCCGTCATCATCTTCGAGAAATTCGACGATGGCGCGCATTGCTTCTCCCGCCTCGTCCCCGTCGGGGGCGAAGTTCTCCAATACGTGGGCGAGGTTGCGCTCCTTATGCTCTGCCGAGGCGACGACGAACCCCCAGCTCGCCAGGTGCACCAATAATGTGCTCGATTGGTAGCGATAGCCCGCCAGACCATGGCTGAAGAGTACCACCGGAAACGATCCGTCGCCGCTGATGTCGGCGTCCATGGCGGCGTTCATCTCGAAGATCGGCGCGTCTTCATCACTTATCAGATCCCGATCTCCTTCGGGCAAAAAGTCGCGCATATCGTAGACGGCACGATCAACCGTGGCCGCCTCCTCCTCGGCTGGATAAAAGAGCGCTACCGGCGTCCCATCTTCGAGCTCCACCTCACGCAGCCCCACCTCATATGGCCCGACTTCCTCGTAGAGTTCACAGAGGTTTCCGTCGGCGTCGCGCCGCTCCTCATCCTGTTCCTCCTGCGGGGGATCTTCATCGCCACAACCCAGGCCCATCGCAATTGTCACCACGGCGACGACGATCCACCCTGTTGCCTTTCGAATCCGCTTCATTCCGTTTCCTCCACCACCTGAAGATGGCTCATCCGAAAGAGATCCGCGCAGGGGCGACAGATGGCCGAGGGCAATCCCGAATTTCGCCTCGTACGCCCGGCCACGGCCTGAAAGACCTCCCCGCTCTTGTCCTCGTCGCACTGCAGACACTCATTGAGCGAGCCATCGGGCTCGTTGTGGGGCTCGTTCATATACTGCATGCAGATGCTCATACATTCCTCGCGAGTATTCGTCGTATTCCAGGACCATATCTGAGCACAGGATCTGGAGAACCCCAGCTCCTCGATGCAATCGAGCTGAACCTCTTCTCCGTTGAAGACTCCCTGCATTCCACATTCTCGCACCGGCTCCGTAAGCTCCGTATGCTCGATATATGTGGCCAGATCCTCCAGCGTGGAGCATAGTCCACATGCCTCCTGATGGGTCAGCCGCGCCCCGGCTTCCTCCAATTCATCTGCCGTGGCGAAGGTCTGAAGCGAATAGGTCCTGTCGCCGAAGTCCTCGATGACCACTCCGCAATAGCCGTCACGCGGCGGCAACTGGAAGGACTCATCGACGTAGGGATCCTCGTCGGGCACCTGCATTTCGTCGACCAGCGTCCACTGGCGCAATTCCTCGACGAAAGCGGCGTCGTACTCCGGAGCCTGCCACTCCTCGTCGGGACAGTCGCAGGCCCTATTGCACTTGTCGTCATCGAGGCCCGTCGACTCCCCGACGATTCCGAATAGGCCCAGACAACCCTCTTCTACCTCGGGATCCTCATCTGAACATCCGGTGATCCCCACCAAAAGTGCCAGGAGCACCGAGCCCGCAACCGCCGTCGAAAATCGCTTCATCACCACTGTCCTTGACGTTCTTCATCATCGTCCATTCGGAGCCTACCTCAACGGCCCACGCCGATCCACGAACACCGCGTTGTGTCCTCCACCTCCACCTGCCTATACTCGCCACGACATCGGCGTTTTTCAGTACTGTCACCACCGGATGACCATGTCCAAAGAGAAATCTTCTTCCTCCGCTGACCGGCGAGAGTTGCTCGATCACGACCTGCGCCCTGCCCTGGGGCGACTGCACGACGCCCGTCGTTCGCGCTACCGCATCGTCACCGTCTACGCCCTGGTTTGCCTGGTCGCCGTCGTGGCCTCTTCCCTCTACGTGACCTTCGAGCTCATCGGTGGCGACGACGCATGGCTGGCCTTTATTCCTACTGTGGCATTTCTGGCCGGGGTAGGAGTCCTGATCACTGTCTTCGCCTATTTTCTGCACGTAAAGATCCCCCTTCAGAAACAATTTCGCCGCGAGATTCTGGGCCCCATCGCAGAGCGGATCACCCCGAAATACCGAGACCAGTCATCTGCCGAGATGGAGCGCGACGAGTGGAAGAAGAGTGGTCTTTTCCCCGACTCCACCCATCAACTTAAGAGCGAGCATCTGACAGCGCTTCGCATCGATGAACTCACCGTCGGCTTCTGTCACCTTCGCCTCGACGCCGATCTTCTCCGTCCCGGTGGTGACGACCAGGCGCAGCCGACGAAATCTCTCGTGGGAAGAGGGGGATTCGACGGACTCTTTCTTGTGTCGAAGCCGGCTTATAACGCAGACGTCACGGTCCTCGTCGAGCCCCGATCCTCGGCGTCAAAGTCCACCGAGAGCACGGAGAAGATCGAGCTCAGCGATCCCCCACCCCTATTCGACTCCCTATACCAAATTTCCGGCACCCACTCCGACTTCGACCAGCGCTTTTCGCTATACGCCTCGGAAGCTCGAGAGATGAATCAACTATTGCCCGACGACCTGCGCCGCCGGCTCGTCGACCTCCACGACTCCTGGCTCGACAACGACCCTTCCTGCGACTCCCTCCCACCCTTTTTGCTCTCACTTCGCGACGGGAAATGTCACATCGCCATTGGCGAACACTTCCCGACGCCCCCGCTTCGTCCGCGAGCGAAGGCGTTGGACGAAGACGAGATCGCTCAGTTTTCCCGACAGCTCGATATGGCTGTTCAACTGGCCGCGGCTCTGCGCTGAATCACCCGAATTTCTGCGTCCACCAGGCGTGGTAATAACCCATGCCGATATCGGTGTGGCCGCCGTCCATCAAGTTCTCACAATGTCCCATAGTGCTGGAGAGCCAACCGTCGACGACGGACTGAGGGGTGGGATAATTCCATGCGATATTCTCCGCCACCCATCCGCTATATCCGGCAGCATTGGCCCGATCTGTAGGGTCCTGGCCGTCCAGTACATGTGCCAGATCGTTGTGGTCGTGCATATTGATGCTGTGCAACCGCGACGCACATTGCAGATAGGGATCCATCTGTACCGGGCCCACCGGCGGCATCTGCGCCCCCGTGCCGGTACAGAGCACTCCCTCAGATCGTACCTGATTGACGATCTCCACCACCTCTTGCTCAAAGGCCACCGCCTGGTGATCCCAGCCGCCGAGGTGCTCGCAGGCAGGGACGTGAAAATCGTCGGCAAGACACTCGGCGATCATATCGTCGGGCTGGGCCATACAGTCCACCCCGGCTTCGTCGGCAACGCATTTTTGCCCGGACATCATCATATCTTCCTCTTCGCAGGCCGTAACGCACTCCGCCTCGCTCATCACGCTGTTGTCGGCGTTGCGAAAGACCTGCTGACAACCCCCGTCGCTGCTGGAGGCATAGACCCGCTGGCAGGCCAACTCACAGGCATTCTCTTCGGTGATCTCCGATCCGTTGCCGTTGCCATTTCCGTTGCCGTTGCCATTTCCATTGCCATTACCGTTTCCACCGTTCGGATCTTCGTCTTGATTATTTCCGTTGGCCAGTCGCTGCGTGTCGTCGTCACCGCAGGCGACCAGCAGAAACACCACCGCCAGCGCACTCAACACCACCCGTATCTTGCTTCGATAGTCCATCGGTCGTTTTCTTCCTTATGTAATTCGATCCAATCTGGTTGTGTAGGGTCTTTTGTCACCGAGTACACGGCCATTCACTACTCTTTCGTCGCCAATTTCAAGGTCCACCAACCATCGACGTTTCCCACACCAACGTGGGTAAATTCAGCGTTCATCACCGTATCGCAGTGATCGGAGTCCTCACCAAACCAGCTTCCCACAATATGCACCGCCGGATAGTCGCCGTGATTGACCACCCCTCCCGTGGTGCCGGCTTCGAAGCCGACGTTCTCGATGCGATCAGCCGTATTTTCTCCGGCCTCGTTGGTGGCGCTCAGCGTACCCGTCTCCGACATCTCCGCGCTATGCAATCGTGCGCCACACCGGAGCAACTCATCCATCTCCACCTCACCGACGGCCGAATACTGCTCACCGCCGCACTCTGCCCCCTCGGTGCGCCTTTCGTTTAATAACTGCACAGCCTCTGCTTCGCGTTCCATCCACTCGAACTCCCAGAGCCCCAGATCCGAACAGGGCGCCGGATGATAGTCGTCGGGAAAGCACTCCTCGATCATCTCTCGCGGATCGTCGGCACACTCCGCCTCGGTGACCACACACCACTGGCCGCCCCGGAATTTGTCGTCCTCCAGGCACCAACTCACGCAGGTCGACTCGAGGACGGCCCCGCCGCCTTCATCGGTGAACAGCGTATCACACCCGCCGTCCTCCTCGTCATCGTAGATTCGAGCGCAGGCCACCTCACACAACTCCTGAGGATCCTCCGGGGGTTCGCCGGGACCGTCGTCATCATCGTCATCGTCGTCATCATCTTTTTCGTCCTGACTCTCCGCCTCGCCATTGCCGTTGGCTCCTTCCTCATCGTCACCGCAGCCAATGGCGGCCCCAATGTAGAAGAGACAAAATAAGAGGACCCAAACGAGGCTGACAGCACGGATGCCCTTGCCCGCCGGACGGAAGGTGACCGCGATCGCACCACCATTCGAGGCCGAAGGAGGCGTCGAGTCCACCTCTGATCTGGTTCGACGCACTTGTTCTGGTAATTCCGTCATCAACTCACTCCGGCAGCGATCGCTTCGATGGTCTCCGTGGGCACGGCCCCCGAACGTATCACGTCCACGCCCTTTTTGCCGACATCGATCACAGTCGACCCGGGCACGGGACTCAGATCACCGGCGTCCAGAAAGAAATCGACGCGCCCCAGAAAATTCTGCCGAATCTGGGCCGGAGAGGTCTCTCCCGATTTTCGCCCCCGGTTTGCGCTGGAGACGAGCAGCGGCGTGCCCACCTCTTCGGTGACCCGGTGGGCCAGCGGATGTTCCGGGATTCTGACCCCGACCTTGCCGTTTGCTTTTGTCAACTCCTTGGCCACCGCCCGCGGCAACTTCCGACTCGCCGCAAACCGGATCGTCAGCGGCGCCGGCCACAACTCCTTGCTCAGCGCCAGGGCCACCGGGTGTACGTCTTCGGCCACGAGGTGAAGCTTTTTGATGGAGTCGATAAATACCAGACTCGGCGCCTTCTTCACCCGCCGCTTCGACTGCAACAGGCGCATCACCGCATCCTTGTCGGTCACATCCGCGAACAGCCGATACGTCCCGTTGCACGGCAGGCATACCAGCCCACCCCGCTCCAGAATCTTCGCCGCCTCCTGCACCGCCCCTGCCGGGGGCTCACCAGACTCCATGCGCACGATATCCATAAGATGACCTCCGAAAAAAAAGTACTTCATCAAACGAGGCCACCCCACTATAGCAAGACTCTGCAATTTCCCCAGATCGATCTTTTCTTCATCCCCATCCCAACATCTCCCCCCTTTCCTCCCTTCTTGCCTTTGAGTCGTTGATTCTACCGACTCTGCGGCTGCCAGGGCCGGGGATAGTGCTCCAAATCCGTCTCTCCGCCGTTGGGTCGAAGCTGCTCCATTTCTTCGATGAGGCTCTCGTAGTCGATCTGCCCGTCGTCGCTCACCCTCTCCAGGGCCTGCTCCACCCCGTCGAGGGCGCGAAGGGCCATATCGGCGGTAATTCCGAAGATCAGGTACCCCGCAAGTCCTCGAAGGTGTGTCTGGAGCGGATACGAGCCCGGTGACGAGGCAGCGCCGATGAGCGGCTTGATTCCCTCGTCGATGACGAGAAACGCCGCCACCCCGAACAGCACACCCCGCGACCGGTCGGCAAACTCTACCCGTTGCCGAAGCACATCGTACACCGCCGTCGTCAGCGCCCCCACCGAGTAATGGACACCGACCCCCGCCGGGTGAGGCTGTCCCAGACGCCAACTGATCCCGAGTCTTCGAGCCGCCTTATTGGCCAGCGCGTGGCTTGGGTCCAGCCCCTCGACGCGGGCTAACTTCTCGCGCAATACCGTCATCGGGCTCTGCCGATCCATGATGAACTGCGCCACCCGATCCATGGCCCAGGTCGCCGCTGCTCCTGCCCACATCGCCCGTACGAGCCCGCGCAGCAGGCCCCCCTTCGTCTTTTTCTTTCGCCCTCCCTGGTTGGCGGGGCGACGCCCGGCCATTGCCAGCCGGGCTTTCTCCTCAAGGGTATACTCCCGACGCAGCCACCTACGTGCCCGCAATGCCTCCTCGGGCCGGAAGTATCGCACCTCTCCTTTTGTGACTAGATCGCCCAACTCCGTCACCCACTCCTGCCAACGCTGGTCACCTACGACGGCGTAGCGATCGATATCGGAGACATACTCCGGAGTAAGCTTCAAATCCTCGATCATCGCCCGAGGTGTTACGGACTCCATCTTGTGCACGTCCGTATACAGCTTTACCGATCCGTATTCGTCGATGGCCCGGCGCAGCTCATCGTGGAACCGCTCGACGTCGTCCTTCGTCAATTCCTCGCGAAACTCGTAGGCCAGAATATTGGCCGGTCCCATGGGAAATCGCTCGATCATCGCATTCCTCCGCTGTCGTCGTGGAAGATGAACCCTGCACTCCAAACGCTTCCAAAACTAAACATCCCTCCGGAATCCACGAAAACCGCCTCCTCCCTCCGACCTGCGTCTTTCGACCTCCGACCCCTGACGACCGACCTGAGACTTCCCACCTGCGCCCCCCTGACTTCTGTGCCCCCCGGTTGCACCTACGGGTTTGCGCGTGATACAAATTGAGAGTGATGAGACTGAGCGAAAGATGTCATCTCGAGGGCATCGAAGAGGGATTGACGGAACAGACCCTCCACCGGTGTTCCGGAGACCGTTTATGACGCCAGACGATCAAGCACTGCCCGAGGCCGGGGACCTCATCGGGGGCCGATTTCGAATTCTGGAAATTCTGGGCACCGGTGGCTTCGGCACGGTCTTCAAGGCCGTCCAGGAGAATATCGGCCGTGACGTGGCCCTGAAATTTCTCACCCCCGGAGTGGCCAAGGACCCAATCAACGTCAAGCGCTTTCGCCGCGAAGCCTATCACGTCAGCCAGCTTCGCCATCCCAATACCATCACTCTCTACGACTACGGCCAGACCGAGGACGAGCTGGCCTATATGGTCATGGAGTTTCTCGACGGCGACGCCCTGGGAGATATCATCCAGGATCAGGGAGCGCTGGCCTGGCCTCGCGCCGCCCATATTTATATCCAGGTTCTGAAAAGCCTCTCCGAAGCCCATCGCCACGGCCTGGTGCACAGAGATCTGAAGCCGGAGAACATCTTTTTGTGCGAGATGTTCGGCGAACAGGACTACGTAAAGGTGCTGGATTTCGGCGTCGCCAAGATGACGCTGACCGACGACGACGAAGAAGACGACGACGGAGACGCGCTGACCAAGGCGGGTCGCATCTTCGGAACCCCCCTGTATATGGCACCGGAGCAGGCCTGCGCCGAGCCCATCACCCCCGCCACCGACGTCTATGCCCTGGGCCTTCTGCTCTTCGAGATTCTCACCGGACAACCCCCGGTCACGGGGCGCAACCGCATGGACGTCATCCACAAGCAGATTCGCGATCCGGTCCCCGTACTCACCGACGAGTTAAAGGGCACCGCCTTCGGAGAGCTCATCCAGAAGGCCTGTGAGAAAGAGCCGGAACATCGCTTTCCGGACGCCGCCGCGCTGCTGGAGGCATTCTATCACGCCCTGGCACAGATGCAGATCGAGCCCCGTCCCCGTGGCGGTAGCCGGCCCGAGATCTCGGCCCCCTACCTGGTGCCCCCCCGGGTGGAACAGGCCTACCGAGCCCAGAACCAGCAGACAACTCCTGCCCAGCGTGCCGCCACCGCCGAGTCCTCCGCCCCTGAGCCGGTGGGCGATGTCCAGCCCGTGGGCGATGTCCAGCCCGTGGGCGATGTCCAGCCCGTGGGCGATGACGACGTCACCCAATTGATGGAGCCGCGCCAGCGCAAGAATCGGCGCCCCGTTCCACCTCCGCTTCCCCACGGTCCGCCTCCCGTAGAGGTGCGACGGATCGACGATGCCGGCGGTCCATCCTCACACTCCTCTTCTTATAATGACACCAGGCCACACTCCCGTCCCCACTTCCAGCTTCCCCTGATCGGTCGGGACCGTGAATTCGACAAACTCACCGCCCTGGTGCGAAGCTCAGACCAGATCGGCACCGGTCATATGATCCTCCTCGAGGGCGAGGGGGGAGTGGGGAAAACTCATTTGCTCCACGCGGTGATGAATGCCTTCGCCGATGAATCCATCGATTTTTCGGCCGCCGACTTTCGCCGGCGAAGCCTCCCCATGGAAGCCCTTCGCGAGGCCATCGCCGGCATCTGGAACGTCTCCCACCGCGAGCGCAACGACGTCGATCGCGTCGTGCGCCGCGATCTTCGCTCTCTCGGCGGCTTTTCCAGTCGTGAGATCGACGCCATCATCGAGTTTTTACGCCCTCGTGCCGCCGACCCCTCCCAGGTGGTGGGATCGGAAGCAGGTGTGCTCTACGCCCGCCTGGAGAGACTTCTCATCCGATTGGCCGAGCGACGCACCATCGTCCTCGCACTCGAAGATCTCCAATATGCCGACAGCGCCACCCTGGCCTTTTTGGAATACCTGGCCGTCACGGTGCGCACCCATGCTTGTCCCTTGGTCATCTTCCTATCCATGCGTCCCGAAGAACGTGGACTCAACCCGGACCTGGACCAGCACCTCCACACCATCAGCGCCAATATCGGCGCCGGATTTACGCGCATGCGCCTTCGCCGACTGCGCGGACGACCCCTGGCGATCTTTCTGGACTCCATTCTCCCCCTGGAGGCCCGGCTCAAGGAACGCATTGGATGGCTGTCCCAGGGCGTCCCTCTGCACGCCATCCAGATCATCCGCTACCTTCAGAACGAAGGCGAATTGGTGCGCCGTGACCAGCGTTGGCACCTGAAAAGTGGCCATCCCCGCACCATCGATCTCCCCCCGGATCTGATGGAGTTGATGTCCCTTCGCATCGAGCAGGCCATCAACGCCCACGCCGACCGCGATCACCTCCATCGACTCCTGCAATGGATCGCCGTATTGGGCATGCAGGTTCCGGTCGAGCTGCTGAAGATGGTCGTCGAACACTGCGACGATTTCACAGACGACCACGACCTGGATCGGGACCTCCACGTATTGAGTGAAGAGGCGATCTGCCGGCAGCGCTTTCACCAGAATCTGATCTGCGTGGAGTTCGAGAACAGCCTTCTTCGCGAAAGCCTCCTGGAGGAACTTCGCGAACAGTGGTCCAAGCGCCGACTCCATCGGGTGGCCGCCGAAACCAAAGTCCGCTTTTACGACCAACGCAACTCCGAGATCCCCCTGGTCGAGATCGCCGACCACTGGCGCCAGGCCGGCGATATGGAGAAATATCGCGACGCTCTGGCGGCCAGTTGCCGCCGCTCCATGGAGCGCTTCGATCTCAGGGGCGCCCGTGAGCGCTATCGAGAGCTGCTTCAACTTTTGGACAACCTCGATCAGCGAGGCGAATTGTGGACCGAGGCTCACCTGGCGCTTGCCGATCTTGCCCGGCGATTCGGTGAATTCGGCCTCGCCGAAGATCACTACCGTCAAGTCGTCGACACCGGCGCAGCCTCGGGCACCGAGAAGAGCCGCGCCCTTCGCGGCTTCGGACACCTGGTGCGCATTCAATCGCGTCACAACGAAGCCACTCAGCTCTACAGCCGAGCGCTGGACTGGAGTCAACAGATCCAGGACACCGAGGGCATCGCCAAAGCTCTGGTCGGCCTGTCCGGGGTTCACCTCATGCAGAGCGATCCCAGTGCGGGCAAACAGGTCCGCGATCGCCTGGAGTCGATGCTCGGTGAAATCGAAAGCCCCGAAGTCCACGGAAAGGTGCTTCTACATCTGGCCGAGGCAGCACAGCGCCGTGGCAAGCTCAATCGCCGCTACCAATACCTGTTGCGCGCCCGCGACGCCCTGGAAAAATCCGACGATCGTCAGGGGTTGAGCGATGCTCTCATCGCCCTCGGCAGCGCCCTGATGCGTCCCTCCCTGGACGCCCCGGATCGCTTCGACCAGGCCGAGGCCACCCTTACTCAGGCCCTGGAGTTGAAGCGTTCTCTCGGCGACCGTCAGGGCGTCGCCGAAGCGCTGCGATATCTGGGGCAGTTGTCCTGGGAACAGGGCAACTTCGACAATGCCGAAACGCGCCTACAGCAGAGCCTCGATATCCACACCGCCCTGGGCACCCCCTTCAATATCGGCGCAGCCCATAACGCCATGGGCATCCTTCACCTGCTGACGCGCCGCTACGAGTCGGCCATCGAACACTTCGACGCTTCCCAGAAGCGCTTTGATCGCATGGGAGACCAGATCGCTGTCTCTCATTGCCTCTTAAACAAGGGCATCGCCTCCATCAATCGTCGAAAATTCAATGAAGCTCAGACCTATCTGCGCGAAGCCCGACGACTGAAGGAATCACTGGGGACAAGCTGGGCACTCTTCGATCTGCGCAATAACCTGGCCATCGTCGAGATGTGGTTCGGCAACCTGGAGAACGCCGAAAAGCTCCTCAAGGAAACCCTTGCCCACGTCGATCGTCACGGCACCGCAGAGGACCGGGCCACAGCCCACAGCCTGATGGGGCTTTTGCAGTGCTTCTTGAGCCGCCTCCAGATGGCAGCCCTCGAATTGGGAAGGGCCCGGGCAGACGCCGAGGAGCTCAATGTGGAGCGCGTCCACGTCTTCTGCAGGGCCAACGCCGCCTTCTACGCACTGTTGACCCAATCGCGCACGGCCTACGAAGAGCTCATCGAGACGGTGGACGACAATCCGGTCCTCGCCGAATTGGACCGCCAGGTCTGGCTCCACCTTCTGGCCCGACTGGCACGCCGCACGGCCGAACGCGAACGCACTCGCCAGTCCACCAGAATCCTTCGCGCTGCCGCCACCCTCAACCGCCGCTACGGTTTCGAGGAGCGCGCCGATCGGCTCGAACAAGAAGCAGATTCACTTGAGAAGGAACTGGCGGCGCTTAGATAAAAGCGCGTCCCCGAAGTTCACAGATCCTACCGTCCATTGATCAGGACCAACTCCTGGAGCTATCGCAATGAGCGCCGAACGACTCGACGACGACACCATCGAAGCCAGGCTTGCCGAACTCGACGATTGGGAGCGAAACGGCGACGCCATCGAGCGCTCCCTGACCTTCGACTCCTTTCTGGAGGCCATCAGCTTCATCAATCGCATCTCCGACCACGCCGAGATGGCCGACCACCATCCTGAGATCTTCAACGTCTACAATCGAATCGAGCTCACCCTCACCACCCACGACGCCGACGGACTGACCCACAAGGACTTCGACCTCGCCGAAAAGATCGACGGCGAAGTCCTGAGCTGAAATCGGCGTTGAGATGGCCGAGACCCACCCGATTTTGCTCTTCGATGGGGAGTGCAATCTGTGCAATGGAACCGTGCAGTTCATCATCGAGCGCGACCCGGATGCCCATTTTCGCTTCGCCTCGTTGCAATCGCAGGCCGGTGAACGACTCCTGGATGAACGAAAGGTCGAAAACGATCTCGACACGGTGGTCCTCGTCGACGGCGACCGCGTCTACGAACGCAGCGCCGCCGCCTTGAAGACCTTCCACCACCTCGGCGGGTTGTGGCG
>SLPW01000152.1 GCA_007131755.1 Myxococcales bacterium
GCCTACGAGCTGGCAGGAAAGGTGGAGGGCATCGATCTCTTGGTGAGCAGCCGTCTGCTGGACGGCGCCGAGGCGGACCCCGAATCCAAGGCCGACACCGACGCGCCCACTCCCGGGGGGCGCATGGCGACGGTGACGGCCAACTCGACGGGCACGCCCATTGTCAGTGCGGACAGCGGCACAAGGAGCGTCATCAACGTCGAGCTCGACCTGGTGCGCCGCCATGCGGAGGGCAACTCGGAGTGGAAGATTCGCTCCCTGCACCCCTATCGCGTTCGCGTCGACGATCTCATCGAACGAGAGGCGACCAAGAAGATGCTCGTCGCCCAGATCGAGGACTTCTGCAACGATTGGGGCGATCCCATCTCGGAGCACGCCCAACTGGCCGCCCCCCTCGAGATGGAGGATATGCAGCAATTCATCCTCAATATCATGCGTTTTTCCACCACCTCCGAGGTGGCTCTGAGCAATCGCCGGGCCTTTCGAAACGACGATCAATTTCCGCTCACCGATCACCTCACGCGGGCCGACGTCTACGCCACGCTTCCCTTCGACAACCGCCTGGCCGTGGCCGATATCAAGGGTTCGGTGCTCCAGAATCTGGGCGGCCAACTCCAGAACGATCTCGTCGGCGCCGGGATCGACGTCTCCAACGGATCGGTGCAGATCAACGGCCGTCCCGTCGATTCGGACCGCGTCTATCGGGTGGCCCTCAACGACTTTCTGGCCGCCGGCGGAGACGGTGTATTCTCCGACGACGACGTCGACAATCTTCGCTACCACCACCCGCCTCATAGCGACGATCCGCCCACCATCGGCGATATCGTCATCGACTACGTTCGAGATGGCGAGCATCTGCGCCGCGGTGAGGAGAGAAGCGCCATTGAGGGGCAGAAGAATTTTCCCGATCTGCACCGCAATTTTCTGTGGAATTTCACCACCTCCATCAACGCCTCTTATAACCAGGTGGCCGTGGACAATCCGCGGGTGAACGACGAGCCGGGCTACGATCAGAGCCAGTTGACCGTGCAGTCCACGGACCAGATCAACCTTCAGGGACAATTTCGAGCCAACGCGGACAGCCGAAACCACGGCTGGAATAACGATCTCAACGTCCATTACGCCACGGCGCGGGTCGCCGACGAAGATGCGACCTTCGAGACCACGCAGGATCAGATCCGGCTTCGAAGCCGCTATCGCTACAAGCGCCTTCGCGCCGCCCGCGAGGGGGTCTGGTACGTGCCGGACCCGGTGGTGGAGGGACAGGCGGAGTCGGAGTTCTCCAGCCCCGAAGACCGAGACTGGCATCGCCTCGATCTGCGGGGCATCGTCGGCGCCTCCTTTCAGCTCTTCGATCCCCTCGACGTTCGACTCGGTGCCAACGTTCGCCAGGATATCCTGCAGCCCGACTCCACGGCCACATGGGGTCTCAACGCCAGCTATACGCTGAGCCGCATCACCCCCTTTCGCATCCAGGACCGCCCCATTCGCCTCGAGAGCGAGGTGGAGTATTTCTTCAACGATATCGGCAACGACAACATCCAGGAACTTCGCACCAATAATCGCGTCTTCTTCGCCATGTTCGACCAATTCTATTTCACCACCACCTTTACGGCCTTCGCCTTTCGCAACGACGTGGTCGGACAGTGGGGTACGAATCGAGCGTTGACGATCGGCATCAATTACGAGTGGGAAGCGTCGCGACAGAATTTTTGAGGATCCTCCATGCCCGAATTCGCCACCTCCGACCAGTCGCCACACCGTGACGACGAGGAACCATCGGGGCTCTTTGCTCGCTTTTTGAACCTCGTGGAGTGGCTGGGAAACCTGCTTCCCCACCCGGTGACCCTCTTCGCCCTCTTCGCAGTGGGTGTGGTGGTGGCGAGCGGCATCGCCGGCTGGTTCGATCTGAGCGTCGTCGATCCCCGGCCCGAGGGCGCCTCCGGGCGCGACGAGTCGGGAAGAATCTACGCCGTAAGCCTGATGAACGGCGATGGCTTTCGGATGATCCTGGAAAATCTGGTGGACAATTTCGTCACCTTCGTCCCTCTGGGCACCGTGCTCGTGGCGCTGTTGGGAGTGGGCGTGGCGGAGCACTCCGGGTTGTTGAGCGCCGCCATCCGGGCGGTGGTCCTGAAAGCGCCGGATCATTTCCTGACCGTGGCCATCGTCTTCGCCGGCGTGATGTCGAATACGGCCTCCGAGGCGGGATACGTGGTGCTGGTGCCGCTGGCAGCGGTGATCTTTTTGGCCGTCGGCCGCCATCCCCTGGTGGGCATGGCGGCGGCCTTCGCCGGGGTGTCCGCCGGATATAGCGCAAATCTGTTGATCGGCACCGTCGATCCCCTGCTGGCGGGGCTCACCGAGGAGGCGGCCCAGCTCATCGATCCCGAATATACGGTCCACCCGGCGGTGAATTGGTATTTTATGATCGCCAGCACCTTTTTGGTGACCCTGGTGGGAACCCTGGTGACCGTCTTTATCGTCGAACCCCGCATGGGCGAATACGATCCCTCCCGGGCGAGAAAGGGGGCGGCCGACGATCGCTCCATGGAACCATTGAGCGACCGGGAGTGGCGCGGCTTGAAGTGGGCCGCAGTGACGGTGCTCATCATCAGCGCGCTGTTGGCGCTGGCGGTCATCCCCGAGGGCGGGGTGCTTCGCAATCCTGAGACCGACGATGTGCTCAACTCGCCCTTTCTCAACGGCATGGTGGCCCTGATCTTCGTCTTCTTCTTGCTCCCCGGCATCGTCTACGGGGTCATCACGGGGAGCATCAAAAACGACAAGGACGTCATCGACGGGATGAGCGAGGCCATGAGCTCATTGGGGCTCTATATCGTCCTCGTCTTCTTCGCCGCCCAATTCGTCTCCTTTTTCGGGTGGACCAATCTGGGGAGCATCTTCGCGGTTACGGGCGCCGATTTCCTCACCGATATCGGCCTTACGGGGCCCATTCTATTTCTGTTCTTCATCATCTTGTGCGGCATGGTAAATCTGATGCTGGGAAGCGCCTCGGCCCAGTGGGCGATGACGGCCCCCATCTTCGTGCCCATGCTGATGCTTTTGGGCTACTCCCCGGAGGTCATCCAGGCCGCCTATCGAATCGGCGACTCCACGACGAATATCATCACCCCCATGATGAGCTATTTCGGGCTCATTCTGGCCTTTGCCGACCGCTACCGAGAGGGCATCGGCATCGGCACCGTGGTGAGCCTGATGCTGCCCTATAGCATCTTCTTCTTCATCACCTGGGTGGCGCTATTCTTTTTGTGGGTCTTCGGCCTGGGCCTGCCCGTGGGGCCGGCGGCGCCGACCTATTACTAACCGTTAATATTAATTGTCGTAGCCCCATGTCTCGCGCCACAGCCCGAGGGGTCCGTTTCCAGCGCTGCTGCCGTCGGCCGACGTCGGGCCCGCGCCTCCCGCTCCGGCAGGCCCGATATCGAAATGCGTGTCGATTGAGACATCCACATCCGAGTTGTCGTGGAGGACGCCAACAGACGGGCCGCCCTCGCCACCGGAGCCGTTTCCTCCGTTTCCGCCGGAGCGGCCGTCCCCTCCGTTTCCTCCGGCCAAGACACCTGCAAAATGCCCTCCCATCAAGGCGCCCTCGCCGCCTTCGCCACCGTCGCCTCCAGCACCTCCGACAGCGCCGTCGGCTCCGTCGCCGCCTCCGGCAGTGGTGATGGACCCGGCTTCGATTTCCACCGAGGCGTCGAGGACCATCACTCCCACGGAAGCTCCGCCCCACATGCCGCCCTTCGCGCCTTCACCGCCGCAGCCACCAGCCCCTCCTCCACCGCCGCCGCGTCCGTGGGTTTCTTCACAGGAGATAATCTGAATCTCGATGCCATTTCCTCCCGATCCCCCACCGCCGCCTCCGCTATCACCGCTGGAACCGTGGGTACCATCGGCCCCTCGATTGCCCCGGTACAGAATAAAGGCCCCGGACTCCGAAAGACCGTGATTATCCAACTCCGAGGTCACGGGAGTCGATCCCCCGTGCTCACCTCGGGATCCGGGTTCGGCCCCGTTTCCTCCGTGCCCGCCAGCAGTATCTTCGGGCAATCCCGCACATTCGGTTTTCCCCGGACCACCGAATCCGCCGGCGCCTCCCCCGTCACCGTCTCCTGCTTCGCCGGGATGACCCGGAATCGCATCCTTGTCATCGTCACTGGGAGGTTGGCCACCCCGTCCCCCGTCGCCGCCGGCCGTATTTTCGCTGAAATGACATGTCGTCGAACCCCCCTCTCCTCCGGGGGTCTCCGGCGCCTGCTCGCCATCGGCACCGGTAGCGCCCGGTTGAGCGCTCGGGCTGTCGAGGGCGTCCATTCCTTCGCCGGCTTCGATGGTAACGTGGGAGAGAGTGACCGTTCCCTCATTGTCGTAGAGCGTGACGCCCACGGAAGATCCGGAAAACGAATCCCCGTTGATCTCTTCGGACTCGCCATCGGCGGCCTCGATGGTCACCATCTGAATCTCCATATCGTCTTCGACGCCCGAGATCTGGACCGGTCGCGATTCGCGCTCCATGCCCCGGCCGGTGATGATCGAC
>SLPW01000216.1 GCA_007131755.1 Myxococcales bacterium
CGACTGTGCCGCATCCATATTTGTCTTCATCGCTTCTCCTCATTCCATTCGCGCATCCACCAGTAATCACCGACGCCGTTCGCGCCAGATCCGGGCCGCCACGTCGTCCATCTTCGCTGCCCGACGCCGCTTCTGCTCAATCGCCTGCTCCCGTTGCCACTTCTCGTAATGCTTTTCCACCGCCTTGAGCTGCCTCACCGCCTCCAACATCTCCTGGTTGGCCTGCTCCACCTGCTTTTTCGCTCTGCGAAGCGCTTTGCGCGCCGCGTCGACCTCTTGCTTCGCCTCTCGCTCCCGATCCAGAAGTCCCTGCACATAGTGGTCGAAATTTCGGATCTCCACGATCTGCGGCGTCTCCTCACAGACCCGCGCATCGAACCGTCGACATTCCTCTCTTCGCTTTGCGACAAGATCATTGAGCACCTGCTGATTGCGACGCACCTCCTCCTCACACTCCTCCACCCGCCGCATCGCCCGCGCATACCGCTCCTCAGCCTCGCCCTTTTCCTTCTCCCGAAGCTCGAGCAATACGTCGAGATCGTAGTCTTCGCCGTTCGTCATATTCCTCGCTCCTCCAGACAAACGCCCAAGGGTCGAAACAACCTCCGCGCAGGGACGCCTTGTGCTCCCGAGCATTTCAGGTGCGTTGTCCGCACCTGACTTATTCAGCCACGCGGCCTTGGGCCCGTGATGGGCGTCGGGTTGCCCGCACCCGTCGTCCCATCGGTCGTCACATATCCGAAACGTCGTCCCATCGGTCGTCACATATCCGAAACGTCGTCCCCACGGGCCAAAGGCCACGTGGCTACCCACGTCACGCTGGAAAGCGCGTGACATCCTCGGAAGGACAAGCCGTCCTGCGGTTGGGCTCCCGACCATCATCCGGCTCACACCAACCGCACATCACCCGAACAAATCCAACAGCCACTCCCGCGTCTCTTCGATCGGCGTGTGTTCGTCGAGCCCCTGCTTCAACAGATCTTCGATCTCCTCGATATAATCGATGGCCAGGTCGACCTCCATATCCGTGCCGTATTCGTAGGCCCCGAGGCTGATCAGATCGCGCTGCTCCTCGTAGGTCGCCAATACCTCGCGAAAACGAGCCGCCGCCTTGACGTGCTCCTTGCTCGCCACGTCTCCCATCACCCTCGACAAGGACGGCAAGACGTCGATGGCCGGCCAATGGCTCCTGCTCGCCAGCTTGCGGCTCAAGATGATGTGCCCATCCAGAATCCCGCGCACCTCGTCGGCGATGGGCTCCTCCATATCCCCTCCAGCGACGAGCACCGTATACAGCGCCGTAATCGATCCGGTGTCGTCGTTTCCCGTTCGCTCCAACAACTTCGGAAGCATACTGAATACGCTCGGTGGATAGCCCTGCCGCGCCGGGGGCTCACCGGCGGCTAGCCCCACCTCTCGTTGAGCTCTGGCAAAACGGGTCACCGAGTCCATCATCAACAGAACATCGCGCTCATGACTTCGGAAATACTCGGCGATCGCCGTCGCCACGAAGGCCGATTTTAGCCGCACCAAACTCGGCGCGTCGCTCGTGGCCACCACCACCACGGAACGCCTCATTCCCTCTTCGCCGAGCACCTCCTCCAGAAATTCGCGCACCTCGCGACCCCGCTCGCCAATCAGGGAGATCACGATCACCTCGGCGTCACTTCCCGTGGCGATCTGCCCCATCAACGTCGACTTTCCGACCCCGGAGCCCGCGAATAATCCCACCCGCTGACCCTTGCCCACCGTCAGCAATCCGTCGATGGCCCGAATCCCCATCGACATCGGCTCCTCGATGCGCTTTCGGGTAAAGGGATCCGGCGCCTGTCGCATCAACGGCCAGTCCCGAAACCCTCGCCCCTGAAGCGGCGGCCCGCCGTCAATCGGCCTTCCCAGTCCGTCCAGCACTCGTCCCAACAATTCCGGTCCGCATCGAATGCTCAGCGGTTCACCGGTGGACTCCACCTCCGCGCCGGGTCCGATCCCGGATACGTCGCCCAGCGGCATCAACACCACCTCCTGGCCCTCGAAGCCCACCACCTCCGCCGGCATCACCGATCCATCTCGCTGACGGATATTGACCAACTCCCCCACCACTGCCTCCGGAACGCTGGCTCGCACCACAAGCCCCGTCACCTCACATACCTTGCCCCGAACCCGGACCGGCGCCGCCTCGTCGATGCGCTCCAGATAGCGCCCCAATATCGATTCTCCTTCCGTCATCTTTCCTCCTCACCCGTCATTGAGCGCCTCCCTCAACACCTCCAACTGGGTCTCCAATCGGGCATCGATACGCCCCGACTCGGTCTCGATGATGCACCCTCCGCGCTCCAGCGAAGAATCGGCCTCAAAATAAAGGGCCACCCCGTCGAGCTCCCGCACATACTCGCCACGAACGGCGTTGACCTCTTCGTGGTCTTCGGGATGCAATCGCACCACGATCTGCTCACGGCCCCTGGCCCCCACCAGCGCCTCGCCGACGATATCGCGCACCACCTGCGGCTGCACCTCGATGGCATGGCCGATGATGCGCCGGGCGATATGAAAGGCCAGGTCCACCATGTCCCGCTCCGCTCGCTGGCGCACGTTGGCGTATTCCGCCCGGGCGGCGGCCAGATTCTCCATGCACTCCTCGAGCCCTTGCTTTCGTCCCTCTTCACGCGCCTTCTGACGAATGGCCGCGGCCTCTTCACTTGCCTGCTCCACGAGCTCTTCGGCCCGGGTGCGCAAACAATTCAACTCCTCGTCCACCCCATGGAGCTCCTCCACCACCCTCGCCCGCACACCCCGGGCATTCTTTATGAGCGGTTCAGCGCTGCGCACGGCCTCCGACTCGCGGCTCAATATGATGGGGACCCCTTCATCCATCCTCTTCTCCTTGCTCCATGGCGGCCATCACCACCCGCAGGGTGTCGGCGACGGCGACGCTGAGTTCGGGTTTGCGACTCCTGATACAGGCCTCGCGAAACGCACGGCAACGGGCCGCCAGAGAGTGGGGGAGCATCTTTTCCAGTCGATCCAGGGCAGCGTTCTGGCGAAATACGGCGGCGTTGACCAGAAAGAACAACCCTATGATCGCCAACTCCTCGTCGGCCCGGTGTCCACGCTGTGAAATACGGCGATAAACCTCGTATACTCGCCTCTCCACTGCCTCATCGAGGCTCGATAGACTCTGGAGCCCCCGGCGCACCCGGTCATGAACCGCCGGCGGAAGTTGGCGCAATAACGCCGCCACCCGGCGCCGAATCACGGCCTGCTTCAAGGCCCCCACCAATACCCCGCCCACAACCACCAGCCTCACCCCCAACTGCTCCTTATGCTCCCAGCCGAGCCAGCGGCGAATATCGGCGACCTCTTTCCCCATCGGCGACAGATCGCCGCCCAGTTGTTGTGTCATGCGCCGAAGCTCACGACGCGCCATCGCCGCCCTGGCCCGATATATCTCTTCCTCGCCATCCACCACCTTCAGAGCCCACTGCAACACTCGCCGTCGATCCTCACAGGCCCCGAAAGCTCCCCTTCGCCACCACATTCGCAGACCGGCGACCTTCAACTCCTCCGTTTGCTCCTCACAACCTTCGTCCATCACCTCCGACCAGGCCCTCGCCAGCGGAGGCGCCGCCACCTCGTCGACCTGTGGGCCTTCCGAAACCGACGACTCACAGCGTCTGCGTCTGGCGGCGTACAAAAACCCCGCCTCCGCCGACGTGAGCTCCTCGGCTATCCGCTCGAAGGTGGTCACGTCATTCCTCCCGACTGCTTCGCCCTGCGAAAGGCCACCACCATGAAGACCAGTCCCCCCGACAGAGCGACGATGACCCCGCCCATCAACAGGACCAACACCTTCAGGGCCGTTTCACTCTCCTTGGCCACTGCAATCGGGCCCACTTGAGTCATTCGGCTCTCCACGGCGGGCCGCTCTCGGGCATCTACGGGCGTCATCACCACATGTACGGAATCGACGTCCAGATTCTCCACGGCACCGCTGATCAACTGGCGAATGCCCACCTCATCGATAGGAGGCGAATCCTCCGGGCTGCGCCGTCTCCACTGAACGAGAACACTGGCACGGGGTTCGGCGCCGTCATCTCCGCTCATCTGAACCCGCGGTTTTTCGGGAAGCACCAGATGAACGTGGGCGTCGACGACTCCGTCGATGCGAAGCAAGCTCGTCTGCAACTCGCGGGCCGTGGCGTACTGCAAGATGACCCGCTCCTCATTTGCCGTCGGGATGAGGCCTCCGCCGGGATAAAAGTCGTCGAAGCCCCCCGCCCGCTGCCGCGGAAAGCCCTCCTGCTGCAGGACCGCCCAGGCCTCGACGCGCTGGCCTGACGGCACCTCCACGGCCCACCGATCGCCATCCTGCGGATCTCGGACCTTCCGGGCGTCCACCCCCTCCTGGGTGAGCACCACCACCATGGCGTTGGCCTCCTCCTCATCGAGCCCATGTTGCAAGGGCTCACCACAGCCCCACAAAACAAGGACCGAAATCACCACCACCACCCACCATCTCCACATGCTTTCAACTCGCCATCTC
>SLPW01000536.1 GCA_007131755.1 Myxococcales bacterium
AGCGAAATTGGTACCGCGTCGTCGAGTGGTTCGGCGACTAACCCCCCTTGCTCCCCCTTCCTCCGCGCTTAACGTTGTCCCCGTTCCCACCAACCCAAACGGGAGGCCACATGGCGCCGAAAAACAACGACGTAATCTGGTTCGAAGACATCGACTCCGACGACGTCGCCCGCGTCGGCGGAAAAAACGCCTCCCTCGGCGAGATGGTCCAGAATCTCGCCGACGTCGGCGTCGCCGTGCCCGATGGCTTTGCCACCACGGCCGACGCTTTTCGCCGCTATCTGACCGAAAACGACCTCGACGACTTCATCGCCGAGGAACTCGAAAAACTCTCCGACGGCAACGCCTCTCTTGGCGATACGGGCCGCAGAATCCGCCGCGCCATCACCCAGGGCACTTTCTCCGACCGCACCGCCCGCGCCATCACCGATGCCTACGACGAGCTCAGCCACCGCTACGACTCCGACGCCGTCGACGTCGCCGTGCGAAGCAGCGCCACCGCAGAAGACCTCCCCGAGGCCAGCTTCGCCGGCCAGCAGGAGACCTACCTCAACATCCACGGCCACCGCTCGCTCCTCGACGCCTGCCGCCGCTGTTTCGCCTCCCTATTTACGGACCGTGCCATCAGCTACCGCGAGCAAAAGGGCTTCGACCACCTCGACGTCGCCCTCTCCGTAGGTGTCCAGAAGATGGTCCGCTCCGACCTCTCCGGCGCCGGCGTGGCCTTTACCATCGACACCGAAAGTGGCTTTCCCCACGTAATCGTCATCAACGCCGCCTTCGGCCTCGGCGAGGTCGTCGTCCAGGGCTCCGTCGACCCCGATGAATACACGGTCTACAAGCCCCTTCTCGACGACGAAGAACTGCGCCCTATCGTCTCCAAATATCGCGGCAAGAAGGCCCATAAGATGGTCTACGCCGGTGGCACCCGGGCCACGAAGACCATCGACACTTCCGAAGACGAACAGACTCGCTTCGTCCTCGACGACGACCAGATCACGCAGCTCGCGAGATGGTGCCGCGACATCGAACGTCACTACGATATGCCCATGGACATCGAGTGGGCCCACGATGGCGAGTCCGACGAGATCTTCATCGTCCAGGCCCGCCCCGAGACCGTCCAATCCCAGAAGGAGAGCGGCACGCTTCGCACCTATGAGCTTCGCAAAAAGGGCGAGGAGCTCTTGCGCGGCACCGCCATCGGCGACGCCATCGTCGCCGCCCCGGTCTGCCGCCTGGAAAGCCCCGAACATGGCGAGGACTTCGAAGACGGCGCCATCCTCGTCACCACCGTCACCCACCCCGACTGGGTGCCCGTGATGAAGCGCGCCAGCGGCATCATCACCGAATTGGGAGGCCGCACCTCCCACGCCGCCATCGTCAGCCGCGAGCTTGGCGTCCCCGCCATCGTGGGCGCCGAAAGCGCCATGGACGTCCTCGTCGACGATCAACTCATCACCCTCTCCTGCGCCGAAGGTGAGCGCGGCATCATCTACGATGGGGAGTTGGACTACGACGTCGAGGAGATCGACGTCGACGCGCTGCCCAAGACCAAGACCAAGATCATGATGAATATCGCAAGCCCCGGCGCCGCCTTCCGCTGGTGGAAACTGCCCCTGGACGGCGTGGGCCTGGCCCGCATGGAATTCATCATCGACAATATCATCCAGATCCACCCCATGGCCCTTCTTCACTTCGATCGCGTAGAGGACCGAAAGGCCCGCCGCGACATCGAGCGCCTGACCACAGGTTACGACGACGGCGCCGAATACTTCGTCGACCACCTCTCGCGCGGCATCGCCCGCATCGCCGCCGGCCACTATCCCAACCCCGTCATCGTCCGCACCAGCGACTTCAAGACCAACGAATACGCCGACCTCATCGGCGGAAAAGCCTTCGAACCCGAAGAGGACAACCCCATGCTCGGCCTGCGCGGCGCCTCGCGCTACTACAGCGATCTCTACCGCGACGCCTTCGCCCTGGAGTGCCGGGCCCTTCACCGCGTTCGCCACCGCATGGGCTTTACCAACGTCAAGATCATGATCCCCTTTTGCCGCACCATCGAAGAGGCCGATCGCGTCCTCGAGATCATGGCCGACCACGATCTAAAACGCGGCGAAGAGGACCTCGAGATCTACGTCATGTGCGAGATCCCCTCCAACGTCACCCTGGCCGACCGCTTCGCCCAGCGCTTCGACGGCTTCTCCATCGGCAGCAACGATCTGACCCAACTCGTCCTCGGCGTCGACCGCGACTCGGCCCTATTGGCCGACATCTTCGACGAGCGAAACGAGGCCGTCCAACGCACCATCCGACAGGTCATCGAAGTCGCCCATGCCCAGGACCGCCCCGTCGGCATCTGCGGCCAGGCCCCCAGCGACTACCCCGACTTCGCCGCCTTCCTCGTCGACGCCGGCATCGACTCCATCTCCATTAACCCCGACAGCGTCGCCGCCGTACGTCGCGTCGTCGCCGATAGTGAGAAATGATCCCCCGAAAACCCCACACTCCCATCGAAGCCAAATGACCCTCCCCGTGAGGACGGGGCACCCGCGATAGCGGGTCGTGGGAGGTACCGCGTAGCGGCGCAGGGGCCCGCCACACACACCACACCTTCATCGAAGCCAATCGACCCTCCTCGCCACCTCCGAAAGGTCCGAATCGGCAACGACCTACGCAACCTTCCTTGAGCCGGGACTCAAGTTACCGACTCGCGATAGGCGTCGAATTGCCTACACGCGTCGACTCCTTCAACTTGATCTCGATGGCCTCGCAATATAACCTCTCGTTACATTGCACTTCGAATGAGCTTCCCCATAGAGGCACTACGACCGTATCAGGTCAATCTCTCCCCTCCCCCCGCAGAACAATCAGGAATTTTATGTCGAAGAAGTCGCTCCCGATCGCTGGAGGGCTTACGCACCAAAGCACCTCGTCGACGCTCGTACTCCTTGTCGGCTTCGCTCTCCTATTTGCCGCCTGTGGATCTGACGAGACCTCCGATCCGAACGCCACGCTCAATGATGTGGGGATCGAAGATACCGGAATCGACGATGTGGGTGAATTGGATGCTTCCGATCCCGATATTGGTGAACCCGACACAGACTCCGATCCCGATACGGGCCCCGACACTGGTGAGGATACGGACGTCGAGATTCCGGACAACGCACCGGTGGCGATGGACGACTTCCTGATTTGCGGAAGCGATCTGGACTGCCCCATCAACGGCTCTCGCTGCGTCGACTGGGTCTCTTTTAATCGTACCGACGCCGACGGCGAAGACGAAGTCCCGATATGGGAGCTCTTCGAAGAGCTGAGCGCAGGCGATGGAGTCTGCACCCGAGATTGCAGCTACGATCCCACGATCTGTGACTCCGTCTTCTGGTCCGACTCCGCCGGCGTAGCCCACGAGTCGACCTGCCTTGTCGTCGCCACCGGTGCTCCCCCCTACGAGATCACCTCCCAGGATCCCTTCGAGGTGGAGGTGGACTTCAACGAGATGGAGCTCGGCCAGGCCTTCGGCGCCATCTGCCTCCCCCCCTTCGATCGCGCCGCCGATCGCTCCTCATCTTTCTGCGCCTCTTGCTCCCACGCCGAGGACTGTGAGGAGTCGACGCGCTGCTACAACGCTTTGACCGAGCAATTCCGAGAAAGCGCCGACGAATTGGGCGACTCCTTTTGCGTCGAGTCCTGCGAAGACGACACCGATTGCCCCATGGGGTTTTCCTGCGGTGACGTCGATGACGACGACGGATCCGGGGGCTATTGCCTGCCCATCGCCGACACCTGCACAGATTGCATCGACCGCGACCAGGATGGCTACGGCACCGGCCACTGCGGAAGCTCCGACAGTCGACAGACCCCCTTTGACTGCGACGACACCAACCCCGACGCCTTCTTCGATCCCGACGAAATGAGCCATCCCTTTCCCGATCATTGCTATGACGATCCCGACGACGAGGAGTCTTATTTCTACGATCTGAATTGCAGCGGCGTGCTGGACCACCTCGAACAGATCGGGACCGACGAATGGGGCGAATTTCACTGCACCGAATGTGGCGATGAGTGCAGCGGTGAGACCGACGGGGGATTCTTCGTCTGCAAGATCGACGAAGACACAAACGACCCCTATTGCGGTGTGGGCTGCGAGCCCGGATTCGCCACCTGTAGCGGCGACCCCGCAGACGGCTGCCCCATCGACATCGCCGAAGAAGAAGACCGGGGCAGCGACAAGCCCTACCGCGATCACGAATCTCCTTATATCTGGTACGACGCCCCCGATGGCGAAGACTGGGCGACCTCTGATGCCGAACCCCACTTCTTCTGTACCGAAGAAGAGGCCCTGACCGCCCTCGACAATCCCACCCAGCGAAGGGGATGCCATCCCGACGAGCCGGGTGCTCACCCGGAAGCAGAGCAATTATGCGACGACATCGACTGGAATTGCTCCGGTCTCACCGGCCCCGACGATCCCGAGACCACCGACGACGTCGGCGATGGCCAACTCGTCACCGTCGATGCCTCCTGTGACGTCCC
>SLPW01000159.1 GCA_007131755.1 Myxococcales bacterium
CCGGCGATCTCCGATCTCCGATCTCCGATCTCCGATCTTAAATCAACTTCAACTTCCCCTGCGACCGCACATCAGAGCTCTCGGCCCTCCACTTATACGAACGGTCGAGCATCTGCCTCGGTTCCCTTAAGCGGAGAGAGCTCCGCTGCGTTCGAATCGCCTCCGATTGTGGGGCAAACTGCAACTACAACTGCAACTACAAGTAGAAGTAGAAGTGGATCGGAGATGGTCGATCGGAGATCGGAGAATGAACAGCAGGGTGGCTCCGCCACCCCGGACGTCCTCCCCATCCTCCTCACCGTCGTCGCCGACAAGACGGGCTATCCCTCGGAGATGCTCGAGCCCGACATGGGCCTCGAATCCGACCTGGGCGTCGACTCCATCAAACAGGTCGAGATCATGGCCCAGATGGAAGAAGAGATCCCCGAGCTTCCCGAAGTCGACGCCAACGAACTCGCCGAGCTACGCACCCTCAACGAGATCGCCGACTTTTTGCAGTCTTCTCTGCCCGGCGGAAAAACAACAACTGCAACAGCAAGTGGAAGTGGGTCGGAGATCGGAGATCCGAGATCGGAGAATGAACAGCCGGGTGGCGGAGCCACCCCGGACGTCCTACCCATCCTCCTCGAAGTCGTGGCCGACAAAACGGGCTATCCCTCGGAGATGCTCAAGCCCAATATGGAGCTCGAAGCCGATCTGGGCGTGGACTCCATCAAACAGGTGGAGATCATGGCCCAGATGGAAGAGCGCCTGCCCAGCCTCCCCGAGGTGGAAGCCAACGAATTGGCCGAGCTTCGCACCATCCACGCAATCGCCGCTCACCTGGAGAGCCTGCTGGGAGGCCGCGCGCCCCGAAGTCAGGCGTCGGGAAAGCGAGGCACCGACGAAGACGGAGATGACGACTCCGAAAGCGATCAACGCCCTGCCGGCATTGAGCGATACGTGGTTCGTTCCACAGAGACACCGGCCTGCGGCTGGGCGATGCCCGGACTCAGGGACGAAAAAATCTTCGTCGTCTCCACGGGCACCGACGTCGCCGACGCACTGGCCGATGAACTAAACGAACGCGGAGCCCACGCCGAGGTCGTCGAGGAACTCCCCGATGGCGCAGGATCGGCGATCTTCATCGACGCTCTTCGCAGCATAAACAGCCTCGACGAGGCCACGGAGATAAACCGCAGCGCCATCATGTGCGCCCGCGATCTCGTCGCTCAAAATGATGCCCCCCCCAGACTCTTCGTCACCGTCCAGAATACGGGCGGTCGCTTCCGCACCGCAGACGGCAGCATCGAGCGCGCCTGGACCGCCGGCGTCGGCGCCCTGACGAAGACCGCCGCCGCCGAGTGGCCTACGGCCTCCTGTAAGGCCATCGATCTGGCCTGTGAGGACCTCGACGCCGCCCAGACGGCCCGGGCTATCGCCGACGAACTCTTCAGTGGCGGCCCGGAGATCGAGGTCGGCATCGACGCCCAAGGCACGCGCACCACACCGATAGCACTGCCGGAGCCCGTGGAGCGCGCCGAAGCCATCGACGCCCTGAAAGCAAATGACGTGGTCGTCGTCTCCGGCGGCGCAAAGGGCGTCACCGCCCATTCCATTATCGAGCTCGCAAGAGAACTCCCCCTTCGCTTCGTCCTCCTTGGACGAACGGAGCTCACCGAGGAGCCCCAGGCCACACGCGGCGCCGAAACGGACGCCGAGCTCAACCGAGTCCTGCTCACGGAGGCGAAGAAAAAGGGCGAAACGCTCACCCCGAAAGATCTGAAGCGAAAGTCAAAGCATATTCGCTCCTGTCGCGAAATCCGCGACACCCTTCGAAAGCTCGAAGAAACCGGCGCCGAAGCCCGCTACGCCTCCGCCGACGTACGCGATACGGATCGAATCCGCGAAGTCCTCGACGAAGTCCGAAGCGACTGGGGCCCTGTTCGCGGCGTCATCCACGGCGCTGGCGTCCTGGCCGACGCCCTCATCAAGGACAAGAAGGCCGACCAATTCGACTTCGTCTTCAAGACCAAGATCGAGGGCCTCAAGGCACTTCTCGACGCCACGCAAGAGAGCGCGGCTACCAACTCCAAACCCCTCCCCGCTTCGGGGGGAGGTGCCGAGCGCAGCGAGGCGGAGGGGGCGTCCAGTAAGCTAGATCTAATCTGCCTCTTCTCCTCCGTCGCCGCACGCTCCGGAAACCCCGGCCAATCCGACTACGCCATGGCCAACGAGGTCCTCAACAAGATCGCCCACGCCTACGCGGCTCGCCATCGGGACTGCCGCGTAAAATCACTGGGATGGGGCCCCTGGGACGGCGGCATGGTCACGCCCTCGCTAAAGGCCCACTTCGAGGCCGAGGGTGTCGTGCTCCTTCCCCGCGACGTAGGCGCCCAGATGCTCGTCGACGAGCTCTTATACGCCGACGACGAGGTAGAGCTCGTCCTGGGCGGGTCGGTCTCTGCCGAGGGGATGAACGGCTCTCGTCTCTCCGAGGGCGTGGAGAGCGAAATCGCCGTCACTCCCCAGACCATGCCCTATCTCGACAGCCACAGGCTGCGCGATATCCCCGTCGTCCCGGCCATGCTCGTCGTGGAGTGGTTTACCCGCTTCGCCCAGAATTGCTGTCCCGATCTGGCGCTTCAAAACCTCACGAAGCTCGAGGTCCGTAGCGGCATCAAGGTCGAGGATTTCGATGAAGGCGGCACGACGCTGACCATCAGCGCTAAACTCCACCCCGACAGCGAACAAGCGGACTTCCCCGTGCTGGACATGAAGATTCTCGACTCCACGGGTGAAACCGTCCACTACGCCGCACGCGCCGAGATGGCCCCTTCTCGTAGCGAAGCCCCGGCCGGCCTGCTCGCCAGATACGAGCTCGACCTCCCCGACAGCCCCTGGGCGGTGGACGAGGTCTACGCCGAGGGCAAGCTCTTCCACGGTGAGGACTTCGAGGTGCTGACGGAGCTCAAGGGCCTCGGCGAAGGAGGCGGCGTCGCCCGCCTCGACGGCTTGCGCCGCATGGATTGGCCCGCCGAGCCCTGGACGGCCGACCCGGCCGCCATGGACGGCACTTTGCAGGTCAGTCTTCTGTGGGGCCTGGATCTAATTGGCCATCAGACGCTCCCCATGCGAGCCGCTCAATTTACGCCCTTCGTCACTGAGCCGAGCGACGAGCCGCTGGTCTGTTATGTACGCCGCGTCAAACACAACCGCCGCCAGATCGTGGCCGACGTATTGATCGCCACCGAAGACGGCCAACCGCTTTGCGAGCTGCACGGCGTGGAGATGTTCGCCGTACCCGATGGAGTATGAACCGACTTTGCCATCACGATGGACCCCTCCGCAATAGCCCTGCGACGCAAACCCTGATCGGTCGACACAGCAATTGACCCTCCCCAGAAATGGGGAGGTGCCGAGCAAAGCGAGGCGGAGGGGTCCGTGGAACAACCTGAGCCTCCATTTTCCCACCACTGAGCACCAACCATGACCAGTTTCTTACCCATCGCCGTCATCGGACGGGGCTGCGTCCTCCCCGGCGCGCTGACCCCTGACGAACTCTGGAAGCTGGTCTCCCGTGGCGACCACGCCATCTCCGACGTCCCCGACCATTACTGGGGCGTCGACCCGAAGCGAGTCCTCACCGACGCCAATGCCCCCGAGATCGACCGCACATGGACCACCCGCGGGGGCTTCGTATCGGGCTTCGAAGACGTCTTCGACCCATCGGGCTTCCACGTCCCGAAAGAAGAGTTGACCGGCCTCGATCTGATCTTCCACTGGGGCCTCCACGCCGCCCGCCAGGCCCTCCTGGACGCCGGCATCGGCATCAGTGATACCCGCGAGCGCGCCGGCGTCATCCTGGGAAATAAGAGCTATCCCACCCGCTCGCTGGCGGACTTCGCCGAGCAGGTCTGGCGCGGGGAGCGCATGGAGCGCGGGCAGCCTGCCCGCAACGCAGTCGACCCCCGAAACCGCTTCATGTCCGGCCTGCCGGCCCAACTCATCGCCCGCTCCGTCGGCTTCGGCGGCCCCTCCTATTGCCTCGACGTGGCCTGCGCCTCCTCACTCTACGCCATCAAATTAGCATGCGACCGCCTTCACCGAGGCGACGCCGACGTCATGCTCGCCGGCGGTATCAACCGCGCCGACGACCTCTTCTTGCGCGTCGGCTTCTGCGCGCTCAACGCCATGAGCCGAAGCGGCCAGAGCCGTCCCTTCCACCGCGACGCCGACGGCCTGGTGCCCGCCGAAGGCGCCGCCTTCGTGGCCCTGAAGCGCTTGGACGACGCCGTCAAATCCGGCGATCCCATCCTGGGTGTCATCCGGGGCATCGGGCTATCCAACGACGGCCGAAGCCGGGGCCTGCTGACGCCTTCCGAGGAAGGACAGGTCCGCTGCATGAAGGCCGCCTACAACGGCTCCGGTCTCGATCCGCGGGAGCTGTCCCTCGTCGAATGCCACGCCGCCGGCACGGCCCTCGGTGACGCAACGGAGGTCCGAAGCGTCTCTCAAATCATCGGCGACGTCGACGAGCCCATCCCCATCGC
>SLPW01000119.1 GCA_007131755.1 Myxococcales bacterium
GGACGCCAACTGGGTCGCCGTCGCCGTTCTGGCCGTGATCGCCATCGCCGTCGCCGCCGCCATTCGTCCCTTTCGCGACAAGAACTTCTTTCGAAGGGTCGACACCGGCGAGCTCGTCCCCGGAAGCCAGGACTACCTTCGTGAGGTCCGCATCACCTGGGCCGCCACCTGGACCATGGCCACCATGGTCACCATCGTCGGCGTCATCGCCTATTTCTTCACCTTCTATCTGTGGGTCTTTCTTCCCTTTCTCGCAGGCTCCGTCGCCATCTTCTTGATCCATCGCCCCCCGGCGGACGTCATCGACGCCCATCCCGGAGGGGCCACTCCATCCTGACTCCGAGACATCTACATGGCCATCGACGAATCCCGTCCATTCGACATCGTATTATGGGGTGCCACCGGCTTTACGGGCTGCCTGGTAGCGAATTATCTGGCTCGCCAGGCCGGGAACGCCGATCTGCGGTGGGCCATCGCCGGCCGCAATCGCGACAAACTCGAAGATCTCCGCCGTGGACTGGGACCGGACTTCGAAGATCTCCCCATCCTCGTCGGCGACGCCCTCGATCGAGCCAGCATGGACGAGATCGCCCAGAAGACCCGCGTGGTATGTACCACCGTCGGCCCCTACGCACACTTCGGCAGCAACCTCGTGGCGGCCTGTGTCGAGGCCCGCACAGACTACTGCGACCTCACTGGCGAGGTGCAGTGGGTGCGTGAGATGATCGATAAATACCATGACGAAGCCGTGCAACGGGGTGTGCGCATCGTCCATTGCTGTGGCTTCGACTCCATCCCCAGCGACCTGGGAACCTGGCACCTGCAGACCGAGGCACAGAGCCGCTACGGAACTCGATGTGATCGCGTCGATCTTCTGGTCTGGAAGATTCGCGGTGGCGTCTCCGGTGGCACCGTCGCCAGCATGACCCAGGTCCTGGAGGAAGCTGGACGCGACCGCGACGTGCGTCGTTGCCTGGCTGACCCCTACGGGCTCAATCCTCCGGAACAGCGCTCCGGACCGGACGACTCCTTCCAGAGAACTCCGCGGATTCACTCCGAGCTCGGCGCCTGGACCGGCCCCTTTATCATGGCTGCCATCAACGAGAAGGTCGTGCGCCGAACCAACGCACTCCTCGATTATCCCTACGGCGACGACTTTCGCTACTCTGAGGCATCCCACCTCGGAACAGGCGTGCCCGCCGCCGTTCGCGCCACCGCCATGTCCGCCGGACTCGGCGCCTTCAGCGCCGCCATGGCCCTTCGGCCCACCCGCGCACTTTTAGAGCGATTCTTGCTCCCCTCTCCCGGGGAGGGCCCCTCCCAGGAGACCATTGAAGACGGTCATTTTTCCCTTCGCCTCTTCGGATGGGGACGCGACGACCAGGACAAGTCCTTTCGAATCGTCGTCGAGGTCAGCGCCGACTCCGATCCGGGCTACGGAGCCACCTCCACCATGCTCGGAGAATCGGCGCTGTGCCTGGCAGTGGACGAGGTGGACACGGGCCTCGACGGCGGCGTCCTCACCCCTGCAAGCGCTCTGGGCGACGCCCTCGTAGAGCGTCTCCACGCCGCCGGGATCTCATTCAACGTTCTGGAGTAGGCGATTTTGGAGCCCGAACTCTGCCACCAGCCGGTGCCAGTCGTCGGGATCGGCCAGATATTCCGCCTCCTCCTCACACTCTTCCGTCCCCTCCTCCCAGCGAAGCCCCGGCGCGTCGACGCTGATCTCCAACCTCCCCACGCCCCGTAGCGTCACCCACAACACGGGCAGAACAAAGGTCCCCGACTGGGCGCGGATGACGAAATTATAGGGTTCCACGTCGACCTGGTCACCACTTACCCCGGCAAACTTCTTCTTCCCCTTGCGGTCGTAGACCTCCACCGACTCTTCATCGATCCGCAGAAGGCGTGTGCTCCGCGCCACCAGTGTGCGCGCTCCCCAATAAGCTCCCAGCAAGACCAGGCCCGACACCAGTGTGATCACGACCCCCAACTCCAGGGTGTAGTCGTTCATCCAGTGCTGCGGAAGCTCCTGTAACACCACCACGAAGATCGGCCCCACCACGACCACACAGCCGATCAGCGCCAGGGGAGGAAGCCATACGTCCATGCCCCCTTCTTTTCGCAGCAACACCTCCCTGGGCTCCTGTGTTCTGTGGCTCATCTACTTCTCCAGTACCGATGGCGGTTGCTTCTTCTCTTCGTCAATCACGGCTGATCACTTCTCGAGACAGACGGAGTTCTATGGTGCGTAGCGCTCCTCGAGCGTTCGCTTTAGAATTTTCCCCGTCGGATTGCGCGGGATCTCGTCGATAAAATACCACCTGCGCGGCACCTTATAGCTCGAAAGGTGCTCTCCTGCATATGCCTCGAGTTCCTCTTCCTCCACTTCACGACCTGCGGCGACGACTGCCACCAGCGCCTCTCCCCATTCTTCGTCATCCACTCCGAAGACAGCGACGTCAACGATGGCATCATGCCCCTGAAGGACGTTTTCGATCTCGGCGGGATAGATATTGACCCCACCGCTGATCACCATATCGCGGGCTCTTCCGGCCAGAAATAGATAGCCCTCCTCGTCGAGATAGCCCAGGTCGTCGACGGTCATCCACTGCCCATCCATGATCTCTTCCGTGGCTCCTCGGTCACCGAGGTAACCCTCCATAATATGCTCGTTGTGAACGTAGATGACGCCCGGCTCGTTCGGCCCCAGGCGATTATTGTCTTCATCGACGATGCGTATTCGCTGCCCGGCGATCGGCCTTCCTACGCTGCCGGGCTTCTCCAACATCTCCTCGCCATTGATGAGAGTGATCCATCCGATCTCGGTGGCCCCGTAAAAATCGTGGATCACCGTCGGCCCGAAGTGATCGATGGCCCGCTGTCGCAGAGAATGTGGAAAGGGCGCCGCCCCACAGATGATGGCCCGCAGTGCCGGCGTGGGATATTTCTCTTTGATCTCCTCGTCGAGCTCCAGGATGCGCCGCAACATGGTGGGCACCAGGAAGATGCTGTCGATCGCCCATTCGTGCAGTGCCCGTAGGGTCTGCTCCGGATCGAAATCGGGCAGAAAATACAGCGTCGATCCCAACGAGGTATTCATGATCGAGAATACCTGACCGGCGCTGTGATAGATGGGGCTGACGACCAGATGGCGGTCGGCCATGCGAATCGGCAAGCGCTCCAGGATCTGAAAGAGATCGGCCACTCCCTGATTCGCCATATCACGCACCGCTCCTTTCGGACGGCCCGTCGTCCCCGACGTATAGACCACGTTATCACTTCGCCCGTCCTCTTCCTCACCTCTTATGGACGGGAATTTCGACGACGTCCCGGCCAAAAACTCCTCCCAGGACCGCTCTCCAATCCCCTCGTCCACGCCCACCACCTCGAGCCCACTTCTGAAATCTTCGCCAAGGCCCTGCAGCGCCTGATTCACCGATTGCCCTGCGAATAACAGCTTTGCCCCGCTGTGTTCGAGCTGATAGGCCAGCTCCTCCGACGTCTGCCGCCAACTGGCGTGGACCGTGGCCGCCCCGATGCGCGCAAGGGCCATCCACAACGAGAAATACTCCACCCTATTTTTCATCGCCACCATCACCGGTGTACCGGGCCGAACCGCGAACTGCTCTCGCATCGCGTTGGCGATCCGATTGATCTCGTCGTTCAACTCGCTGCACGTCAGCTCCCGCGTCTTGTCGACAACGGCCTTTCGCTCCGGATGAAGACAGGCGTTGACCTGGTGAATGGTCCGAATGCCGACCCCCTCTCGCACCATCAGCGGCACGGCCTGAGGAAGGCCCGTCCATCGCGTGCGAAAGGCGTCGCGAAAAGCCCCCAATCGGCCCGCCGTCTTCAACATCCTGCCAATGCTCATCGAATCCGACTCGGCGCTCATGGGCTCCTCCGACGTCTGACCCCGGATATGGGTCTCACCCATCGACGACGATATTGTCCTCGTGGATCGTCACGTCCGCTTCCTGGCGCAACCGTTGAATCAACTGCATCGCCGTCTGTTCCATATTCTGGGCTTCCAACATCATGCGCAATTGGTCGCGCACCTCCTCGAAGGAAGCGACCCCCTCTTCGACGCGGTCTTCTACGAGGATGACGTGCCACCCCAGCGTCGAGCGCACCGGCTCCGACAGCTCTCCCGGCGACAGCGAGAAGGCCACCTCCGTAAACTCCGGCATCAACATCTCACGAGTGAAATAGCCCAGATCGCCTCCCTGAGAGGCGCTGGGGCAGGCGGAGTGCTCAGCGGCCAGATCGGCAAACTGACTGTCGTCGGCCTCCAATTTGCTGGCCAATTCCTCGGCCTTTTGTCGCATCTCATCGTCGTTGCCATTGTCGACGTTGAGAAGGATGTGGCGTGCCCGCGTCATATTCTCGGTCTGAAATTCCGATTTATTCTCTTCGTAGAACTGACGCACCTGAGCATCGCTGACGGAACCCGATCCGCCGTCGGCCAGGAGTCTTTCGGCCGCCAATTCCTGGGCCACCTGCTCGCGCATCACCTCCTCGTCGACC
>SLPW01000031.1 GCA_007131755.1 Myxococcales bacterium
AGATGGTTCGAGCAGGATCCGGCGCTAAAACGGCGCTTCGAGCGTATCGAGGTCGTCGAGCCGTCGCATCCGCTGGTGCGAAATATTCTGGAGTCGTTGGCTCCGGAGTTGGAAGAGGAATACGGAGTCGAGGTGCTGGACGAGGCCATCGATAGCGCCATCGATCTGTCCGTGCACTATCTTCCCGAACAGCGTCTGCCCGACAAGGCCAAGAAGCTACTGATGGACGCCTGTATCGCTCGGACCAACCCCCTGAATACTGCTGCGGAACAAGAAGAGAGGGAAGATCGCAGAGAGGAGCACGAGGGTGCCGAAGGCTCCCCGGAGGTCGATCGCCGAGCCGTGGCCTATCAGGTGCATTTGAAGACGTCGATTCCTCTGGATCGGCTGCTGAAGGGAGAAATCACCTGGTGGGTGGGTCTCGAGAAGAGGTTGAGGCGCTCGATCATCGGCCAGGACGAGGCCATGAGGGCCGTGGCGCATACGGTGGTGGCGAGTCGGTTGAAGAACGCCGGCAAGAGACGACCTCTTGCGGTGTTGGCCTTCGTAGGGCCCCCGGGGGTGGGGAAGGCGACGGCGGCTCGGGCCCTGGCTCGAGAGGTATTCTACGACGATCGGGCGTTGATTCGCCTGGATATGACGGATTTTCAGGAGGCCCACGCTCTGAGTCGACTCATCGGTTCGCCGCCGGGCTACGTGGGATACGAAGACGCGGACATGCTCGTAACACCGTTGAGACGGCGGCCCAGCAGTGTCGTATTATTCGAGGACTTCGATCGGGCTCACCCGCGAATCCAGGACCGACTCCTGCGCCTGATCGAAGAGGGGGAATTGGGCGATACACGGGGCCATCGCGCGGATGCGACGAACGCACTATTCGTGCTCACCATCAGCACCGAGGAGGCGGTGTTGCGCTCTCCTATCGGGTTTGGAGCCGCCGAGGACGGGGGAGAGCGTATGTTGGAGCGCCTGGGCGATACATCGCTGGCGCTGCGCCTTCGGGACCGGGTCGACGGGGTGGTATCGTTCTCGGAGTTGTCCAAAGACGCCGAGCGGGGATCGCTGGCGTTACTCGACGCAATTGTAGATCAATTCGTGGAGAATATGGCCGCAGAATATCAAGTGGCGCTGCAATTGAGCGAGGCACTGCGGGGGAGGTTGTCCGATGAGGTTCGTCAGCACGGCAAGGCCCGTGACGTGGAAGCGGTGGTGCATCGACTTCTGGTCGAGCCGGCCGCGGAGGTGCTGCTGGAAGGGCGTGGTGACGACAAGATGACGATCGACTGGAACGAAGAGTCCGCACAGGTGGTGGTGCGAAACGAAGCTTCAGACAAAGAAGAAACGAAGTAGGGAAAAGGCTGGTCAGCGGGTTCAGGCGGTATTGCTGGCCTGAAGTTCCGTTTCGCTCACCGTATTTGCGGCAAGGGAGGCAATGGTGTTTTCATCGCCCATGGAGTCGTCCGACTCTGCTTGCCCGCGGGCAAGGACCTCCTGCTCAAATTCCATGACCTCCGCCAGGAGATTGGAGTCACAGCCGTGGCAGCGGGCGTGGATGATGGCACGTCCGCCGAGAACCAACCGCACCTCGTTTTCGCCGCATTTGTAGCAACGCACGTTAAAGACCACCGCTGGCCTCCGATGGGGAAGAGGAGCTTTTACTATAAGGGTTGAGGCTCTATTCGAGGATAGTCGACACAGCGCGACAAAGGCAAGGAGATTTTGCCTCGAAGATGCACCTCAACTAAAGCAGATTCACTTCGAGGACCGGAGTGCTTGTGAAAGCGACTGCGTCCATCTTAGCCGCAAAGCTCTTCTCTCGCCGAAAAAACAAGGGAGATGTTGGGGATAATGGGGACAAAGGGGATGGGATTGTTATTATCTCCCATCTGCGACATTCATGGGTTTTCCGGACGGGAACTAACTATCCAATCGATCGGGGGCCGTCGGCGGAGGCTTTGGCACCCGATAAACACCCTCCCATTGATTCCACTTATAGTGCCGGGGCTCGGCGTCGGAGTCGCCTTCGTCGTCTACGGGGAGCCACTCGATGATCCGGGCGTCGAATCCGTAGAGATATCCGACCTCGGCCAGCGGGGATCGTGATCCCTCATCATCAAAGTGGGCGACGGGCTTGAGGAAGATCGTGCCAATTTTTGGGCCGATCATCTTGTAGATCCCCAGATAATAGGTGGTGACCCCCTCTTCGTCGGTATCGGCGTGTAGGAGCTGGAGCTGTGTGGGGCGATCACGTACCAGTCGTATTGCCGTCGCTTTGACGGGGAGTTCATCGCCGTCGGGGACGGAGTCGTCGAAGTGATCCAGTTGCAGCGTTGCACTGGGGCTTCCGTCCTCGTAGATGCGAAGATAGTGACCCGGAAGATGTACGGCGATGGCCGACGGATCGTCGGGATGAAAGCGGTGGCGGAAGACCTGTGCACCCTCGGGTACGTCGACGCCGTAGCGTTCTTCGAATGCTTGACGCGCCTCGTCGTCGTCGAAGCTCACCTGGGCATCGGGGATGGTGGGATCGATGCGATCGTAGGCCAGTTGATCGGCCGTGCGAACCGACTCGTCACCGTCGTCGTCCTCTTCAACTACGCCCAATTGCGCTCCCTGAGCGGAGGCTCGTAAATAGGCACTTTCGACCTCGTATTTTACCATGGCCCAGGCGATGTCCTCTTCCGAAATATGACAGGGCTCGGCCGGTTCGCACTCGCAATCGGCGGCAAACCACCCCTGTAGGGTGGAGCAACCGGAGAGTGAAATGGTGAGGCTGATAAGTGCCAGAAGGCAGATGGGGTACTTCATAGAGATCTACGGCTCGATGAGACTACGGATTGAGGCTGGCCAGATGGAAGCTCGACGGTAGAGACTCCGACCAATAACGAAGGTGTACGCTCTGCAGCCCCACCTCTAGAGTTCCAAGCGCCTCTGCGGTGGCGATGGACATGTCCAGGATGCCACGCCAATTCTTGTCGTGGGAGCTGGAGACGACGAAATCCCAGGTGCCGTCCTCGGTGGTGATACCGAAGGGGCCGCGATCGTTGATGCGACACCAGACGCGTCGGTTGTTGGCCCGATTCTCAATGAGGACCATGGTGTCGAAGGGGAGATTTCGGTGGGCACAGGTGAAATCGTAGGGATCGAAGTCCTCGCCATTGGCGGTGATATCGCCGTGAAAGGAGCCGTCGCCATACCAGGAGGCAACCCCGGTTTGCTGAACGGGAGGGATATCGGGCTCGGAAAATTCGAAATCGCTACCTGTGGCCAACTGGGTGTACATGGCGAACACCAGTGACCATTCAATGAGTGACATGATGTAAACTCTCGAGAGAAACGGATGACAAAAATCGTTAACACAATCCAATCCGCCGCATCGAGTAGCGGAAATAGAGCAAGGATTCAAGGTGCTGTTTGTTCCCCGCGTGGTTCTGAGGATCGATCCGGCCGTGTCACGGCGATCCGCGCCGCCGAAAAAGAAGGGGCCGAACAGATAAGGAACATAGAACGCCTGTCACGGAGTCAATGGTATTGCAGCAGACCGAGCCCATGACCCAAGTTCGCTCAACGCTCGGCCTGGCAACATTCTTGCAGTTCGGCGGCACGGAATTCGCAGACATGCCGAGGGCGAAACGTGAGATCGCCGAGGGCTGAACACGGCACCGCTGAGGGCTGAACACGGCACCGCTGAGGGCTGAACGCGGCACCGCTGGACGCGAACGCGCGAAAGAGCACACGGCACCACGCCGTAGCGCTGAAAATCCCTGCGATATTCGAGGCTGGAATCGAACTGGCGCCGGCCTGGGTCGAGCAGTCCATCGCCCCTCCAGCGAGCCAGACACGTCGAAATCAGCACAAACCGCCGCATCCTGCGCCGCGGATCAGCGTCGCTTCCGCAGAACTCTTCAGCGTACTGCGTACAGTGTACGGCGTGCAGCCCTCGGCGAACCGGTGTTCCGCGTCCGGCGCTGCCGCGACCAGCACCCCGCGCCCCGGCGTTCAGCCCCTCAGCGTCCAGCGCACCGCATAGATCGCGTTGTGCTACGCCGGGACTGCCGGCAACGAACGCAGCTTATGCACCAATCGCATGGTGCTGACGACCTCGTGTTCGTCATCGGCCTCGTGCTCGTCGTCGGCCTCGTGCTCGTCATCGACCTCGTGCTCGTCATCGGCCTCGTGCTCGTCGTCGGCCTCGTGCTCGTCGTCGACCTCGTGCTCGTCGTCGACCTCGTGCTCGTCGTCGACCTCGTGCTCGTCATCGGCCTCGTGCTCGTCGTCGACCTCGTGCTCGTCATCGACCTCGTGTTCGTCGTCGATACCGAGGTTGAGTTCGAACTCGACAACAGTTCGAAACCATGAGGTGTACAGCCAAGCCCAGGCGTAATTCCGAAAACTCATACGCAAGCACAAATCGCGTTGGGACCGAGCCCGAGCCCGAGCCCGAGACCGAGACCGAGACCGAGACCGAGACCGAGACCGAGACCGAGACCGAGACCGAGACCGAGACCGAGA
>SLPW01000302.1 GCA_007131755.1 Myxococcales bacterium
CCCTCCGGAGGGAAATGGTTGCCCAAACGTGATTTGCCGACGCGAAGCAAAATCGGGCCAGGGCCAGGGACCGGGCCGGGGCCAGGGGGGGCGACCACATTGAGTAATACAACCGATCAAGGTGGATCACACACGAGGAGGTGGACTGCGGGTGATGGGTGGATGTTCAGCGTTCGGGAGGGGTGTAGCCGTCGGCTGTGGAGAGTTCGGTGGGAATTGGGGGAAGGGCAAATTGGTCCTGGCGGCGTTCGAACCAGCGGCGCCAGTAGAAGCTGGCGTCGTAGGGGTCCCATTGGAGGCTGCCCGGTGACTGGCCGGAGAGGCGCTTGAGAACTCGCTGAGCATTGACGTTGAGGTGGCGCTCGTCGGAGATGGCGCGGCACAATTCCCAGACGTCGTCAGAGTCGAGACTTTCGACATTGTAGCCTGCCTGGCGAAAACCAGCGGCCACCCACTGGGAGTGGTCGAACTCCTGGTTTTCTTCCCACCACCGGGTCCAGGTGTCGATAATCTCGGCGCGTCGGGTCTCGTCGCGGGGGTCGAGGTCGTCGAAGAATTGATGATTGGTCAAGATGCGCAGGGCGTGGACCAGTTGAGGCATTGTGGGGGGATGAGCGCCGTCGAGGGTGGCGATGAGTTCGGGGACGGCGTCGGGATGCTCCAGAGTGGCAAGTGCATCTGCGACGAGAGCGTCGGTGGAGATGAATTCACCGGCTGCGAGCCCGGTGGAGAGAGGTTTGTTTCGACCGAGGGCGGCGATAAGGGGTTGGACGGCGTCGTCTCCGTGATAGGTCAGGGATCGGGCCACTTCGGCAAACACCCTGGGGTCCTCTTCTTCATGGAGCCGATCGATGAGGAGATCTCTGTAATTGGTGTGATTTCGAAGGGAGCGAACGGCGGCGGCCCGCACGCGCGGGTCGGAGTCCTCGATGTGGTCAGCGATGCGGGCATGAAGCCGGTGGTTTTCCAGCAGCTCCAGGCGACGAATGGCGACAAGACGAAGCTCCGGATCGTCACCGTCGAGGTAATTGGCAGCTCGTTCGATGGCACCACGCTTTAGCGCCAGATCGGCTGTGAAGGTGGGGCCAGGGCGTCCACGCTCGCGGCAGCCGGCGGCGAAATCCTCGGCCGTGCAGTGGATGCGAAGATGAAAGTGATCGTCGTGAGGTAAGGCGTTTCCGCCAGGTTGGACGAGGACCCGGCTTGCGATGCGAAGCGTCGACGCCGAGGCGCCCTGGCGACGGGCTTCGGCGAGGAGCATTCGCCGCAGCGGATTGGAGACGAATATATATTGGATATCGGCGCCGTCGGATTCGATGAGACCTTCCACAAGGCGCCAATTGCGCTCCACGTCGAATTCGAGGACCAACTCCTCGCCATTGAAGGTGCCCTCGAAGCGGCCGTGTTCGTCGAATTTGAGCAGATCCGGAGGGTTTGTGGGCTGGCCTTCTTCGTCGATGACGAAGAAGGCGATGTCCGCGTCGCGCCCGTTGTTGTGGGAGACCGATTGCGGGATATTGCCGCCGCCCTTTCGACTGAAATTGCCCAGGGGAACACGGGCGTCGGGATATTTCTCACCGACGTGATCGGCGGCGTCGGCCACGAGCTGAACCAGGGGATCGCCGGCGTATTGAAAACCCCGCTGGTACTGGCGCGGCAGGGTCGTCAGGTGCGGATGTGGCGAGGGAAGGCGCCGGGCGTTGACCAGATATCCGCCGGTGACGGTGCCGATGGACAGGCTTCGGTGTCGGTTCTCACCGGGAAAATAGGGAAAGGGTGGGTTGGTGCGGCCGTAGTCCGGAAGTTGAAGGGTCATTCGGGCCGGTGGGGGAGGCTCCACGAAGGGCGGCGGCGGTGGCGGATCGGGCGCAGGCGGCTCCAGGACGGGCGTCTCCTCGACGGAGGTCAACGTAGCGGTGCCGGCGCATGTGATGGCCACACCGAAGATGGCGAGCACTGTCGTGACAGCAAAGAGTTGGCGTTTCAAGATAAATTGTGGGTGTGAGAGTAAACGCAAGTGTTGCCCGGGTGATCCCGAAATTCAGTGTACCGGGCCCGATCTGCGGTGTAAAAGTCGACGGCCACCCGAGGAGATTGGGTACTCATGCCTCTTGAGGTGGCGGCAGGCGGAACCGCGGCTTGAGTGAATTTCATTCCCGGCAAAATTTCAGTGCTCGAAGACGATGTCGGAGCAATCGGACACACAGTCGACGGCGCCGTCAAAGTGAAAGACGTGGGGGGCGATGCCCTGGCCGTCCTGGCCCTGACTTCCGGGGTGATAGGGGTCCCCTCCTTGGCCTTCGGTGACGATGTTGGACGCAAAGTGGGAGGCGTCGTCCACATGGAGTTCGATGCCTTTGTGAAAGATGGCGCCACCGATGCCAGCACCACCCCCGCCCGCAGCGGGACAGGAGTCGATAGCGACACCTCCGTCGCCGGCGCCGAATCCCCCGTCGCCACCGGCGAGGTGGTCATCACCGAAACGATGCGGACCGGCCCCCCCTCCGCCGCCGCCGAAACCGCCGTCACCGCCGGCGCCGGGAGAAGTGGCCGGGTTGTTGCCCGTTCCGCCACCCCCGCCGCCTCCGAAATCGCCGGGGCCACCATCGTCGCCACTTCCGGACCCACCGTCTCCGCCGTGACCTCCTCCGTTTCCGGCAGTGCCGGAAGGATTGCTGGAACAGGAAGTGGGATTCCCGCCACGGCCGCCGATGGCCTGGTTGTCGGAAAATACGGTGGCCGTCAAATCGAGGGTGCCCGAGTTGAAAACACCACCGCCCAGGCCGGCCCCACCGCCACCGGCGGAGGCCTGTCCACTGAGCTGGTCCTGACCACGTCCACCACGGGCGATATTTTGCTCCAAGATGGCATGCACCATTGTCAGGTGGCCTTCATTATAAATTCCACCTCCGAATCCCCCTCCTTCGAGCTGGCCGTCACTTCCATTGGCCCGGTTGTTCGAAATCTTGGAGTGGTGGATGTGGAGGGTGCCGCGGTTGAGGATTGCGCCGCCATTTCCAGGGTCCGCGACGCCTCCCGTGATGAGGACGCCGTCGATGGTGAGCAGGCCGTTCTTTGAGATATACAGGGCGCGGCTGGCCTCGCCGGCGTCGATGACGGCTGGTGCTTCGCCGTCGGAGGTGATGGTGATCGCCGAGTCGATCCATAGATCGGCGCTGCCATTGTCGACACCGTCCGGGCCGGATCGGTCCAGGTTGTAGGTTTGTCCTGAGGAGAGGACGATGGTGTCGACCTGGCCCTGGTGGCAGCCGTCGACGGGTTCGCTGTTGTTGATCGATTCAATGGCCGCACGCAACGAACACTCCTGGCTGGTACCCCAGGAATCCTCGGTGGTCGTGGGATGGTATTTGATGGCCACACAACTGGGGTCCTGGCCAAGCCCGTCTGTGCACTCGGCAAACCTCTCGTCGCCACAGCCGCCATTGTCGGTCGCGCAGAGGTCCAGGGGCTGACAGTCCAGGCCGCTATCGTCGCCTTCGAGGCACTCGAAATGGACAGGATTTCCACAGCCGCCGTTATCGATGGAACAAAGGGGTGGAGAATCACTGTCGTCGGTATCGGCGGACGCGGTGTCAGGAGCAATGAGATTCGTATCCGCATCGTGGGCGAAGATATCATCGACTCCGGTGCCCGCATCGGACGGTGAAGTGTCAGGTCCGGTGTCGGTGGCATCGAGGCTGTCGATATCTCGATGCAGGGGCTCACAACCGCTCGCGCATGTGGCAAGAATAAAGGAGAGGACTAAAGGTATTAGCAGCCTTGGACGGGACAGGGACATGTGCACCTCGTCTAGTACGACCTGAGTCAGGGGACCCGCAGGACGTCAGGCGGGAGCGAACGTCGAATTGATCTCGTGCCGAGTGATAAATCGGTTCAGAAGGACCGGAGAAAGTGCAATGTGGGCCTGTGCGAATCGTCAACACTGACGGTCCATTGCGAGCGGTTGACTTGCGCGGCGGGCGACGAAGGAGCGTCGTCGATGAGGATATCATAGACCACGGCCCCAGCGCCGAGTGCAGTGATGGCCAATCCCCCATAAAAGAGAAATTTTCCGCGAGACTGCTTGCTGTCGACCTCGCCCGAGAGTTGTTGATATTGGTCGTAGTTTCTCTGAGCGTGCAGTCGTTCCAATTCCTCGAAGTCTCGGTCGATGGAGGAGGCAGTGAGCCCGGCTGCGAGAAGACTGGAAAGGCCCAAGGTGGTGGCAGCGATGCCGCTCCATCCGAAGGCTGAAAAAGTGGGCACCGGGAGTCGGGAGTCCGAGGAGCCCGTCCCTTCCGGAAGGGGGTCGGAGGCGGGCCGGGGCGTTTGGTCGCCATGATCAGCGCCTGCGACGGGCTTGTCTGGCTTTTCGGATAAGAGAATGGCGAGCTTCATGGTTTCAATGCGGATGTGGACGTCGTCGCGGTGTTCGTAGTCTGGCCGCCGCTCAACAAAGCGTCGGTAGCCCTTGATGGCGAGTTCGAAGTCGTCGGCCCGGTCGGCGGTGCGGGCGACGCTGAGCAGGAGATGGGAATGGGGAAAGATGCGATAGGCGGCCACGAAGTGGAGTCTCGCCTCGTCGTATCGTTTTTTCTCCTCGGCCTCCAGGGCAAGGCGCATATGGGTTGCGACGAGCTGTGATTGTTCGTCGTCGAGATCAGCTCGGTCCGGATCATCGCTCCTGGAGTCGGTGACGATATCCGAGGCCGACTCAATGTCGGTGGAGGCACTCTCGGTGGCCTCATCGTCCTTTGTTGACGATGAACCCTGCTGCTCTGCGTCGTGGGAGTGGTGTCGGGTTCCCTCGGCGCCGAGGGCATCAGGCGCGGTGAGAAAGAGGAGTAGAATCAGTACGGGCACAAGCATGTATCGGCGAGACGCGGTGCCCGGGCGATGGGGGATTGTGAAGATGTTGGGAAGTGTTTTCACAATGTTCCGGCTCTGTCGAGAAGTTGTTGAAATTCATCGGGCTCTTCATGTGCGGGCGGTGGTTCCTCAACAGGAGGACTGGCGGTCGGCGGGCGTGAAGGGGGATTGGGATCGGAAGACGCCGGCCGGTCCTGTTCTGCACGAGGTGTGTACTTTCGCGGTGGTGGCTCCAGGATGGGAATCGACACCTCTTCAGAGTCTCCGTCGTCAGCAGTTTCGGAAGGCGCCAGGGATGAAGCGGCCGTAATCTCGGCCACCGGCATGTGGTGAACGATCGGTTCGGAGTGGGCTGTCGACGACGTCGAATGGTCTCCAAGGAAGGAAAAAGTTATGGCCGCAGCGGCCAGTATAGCGATGGCCGCGCTCGCGATGGCCAGAAACCGGCGCCGAAAGCGGAGTGTCCCCCATGTAGTCGGTCCGTCGACGTCGAGAGCAGGCGGGTGTGACGGCGATTGCTGCTGTTCCAGAGTTGCGCGAGTGGGCCCGCCGAGCTTGGATCTCTCAGGTGGGGTCTGCGAATGTCCGTCGTCGACGAGCGAGGCCGGTAGAGGCGGGGGGGTGGGAAATTGGATCTTCGGTTCGTCGTCGTCGATGGCCACCATCTGGGCGCCGATCCTCTTGAGGTTTTCGATGGCGTCAGAGGGGAGGGTTTCGATGCCCTTTGGGGTGGCACAAGCTGGAGCGAGCCAGGGGCGAAAGGTGTCGACCGAGACCGATTGCGAGATGTCACATTGAAAGCTCTCTTCGAGAGCATGGACGCTGCGAAGGGCATTGATTGCCTCTCGAACGTCACGGGCGGTGCGAAAGCGAAAGGCCGGCTTTTTTGCGACCAGGCGTCGAAAAAAATGTAGGATGTCATCGGCCAATGCCGGCGGAAAGTCGGTGACGTCGCAGATGTGTTCGACGATATTCGGTGGGGTGGTGGAGACGTGATGACACAAAATCTGGACGTGGTTTCCCGTAAAGGGCTTTTTTCCAGTCAATAATTCGAAGAACATGATCCCCAGGGAGTACAGATCGGAATAGGCGCCGAGATCGCCGTCGAGAATATATTCCGGCGGAAGGTAGGACAGAGTGCCGGCGAGGTTGCCGGATCGGGTGATGTCATCTGTGGTGTCGATGGGCCGTGCGAGCCCGAGGTCCAAGACTTTGGCCTGCAGGGTGCCGTCGGAGATGGCGGTGAGTCGGACGTTTCCCGGCTTCAGGTCACGATGGATGATCCCCTTGTCATGGGCGTCGGTGAGGGCGCCGCAGGTCTGAAAGAGAATCTCCAAGGCCAGGGGAAGAGTGACTCGATGGTCTTCCAACAGCCGAGCTAGATCGATCCCCTCGATATATTCCATGGCGAAATAGATGATTCCCTGGCGTCGATCTTCGCCGAAATCGACGGGGCTGACGATATTGGGATGGCGCAGCGTTGAGGCCAGACGGGCCTCGCGGAAGAAGCGCTCCACGCCGCCGATGGTATGGTCCGGGTCCGTTTCGGTGAGGATCTTGACGGCCACCTGACGACCGATGGGGAGTTGTACGGCTCGGTAGACGACGCCAGCGCCGCCTCGGCCGAGGACCTCTATGAGTCGAAAGCGCTCCTGAATCAGGAGGCCCAGGCGGCGATCGTCACCGTTACCGATCCGGCGCAATCGCTGGCCGTCGTCGGGGCAGGTGGTGGATTGCGTCGGTTCGAATCCACGTCCACATGTCGGGCAGTAGTGTGCCATCTCCAGTCCATCCCACACATTTTCGGGTTGATGTGTGCGAAGGTAAACAGGATGTCGGAGATGGCCAGTACTGTTGTGGTGAGATCTATTCTGCCTCGGGGTGGGCGGCGATCATATCGATTTCGACGAGGACGTCCTTGGGCAGGCGCGAGACCTCGACGGTGGCTCGGGCCGGGGGGTTGTCGTCGAAGAAGGCGCCATAGATCTCGTTGACCTTGGAGAAGTCGTTCATGTTTTTGAGGAAGATGGTGGTGCGAAGAACATGGGAGAAGTCCAGGCCCGCCGCCTCCAGGACGGCCTCCAGGTTGGCCATGACCTGACGGGTCTGGAGCTCGACGCCGCCGTCGACGAGCTCTGCGGTGTCGGGATCGATGGCGATCTGTCCGCTGAAGAAAAAGAGGCCGCCGAAGCCGACGCCCTGCGAATAGGGGCCGATGGCCTGGGGTGCGTTGTCGGTCTGGACGATGGTCTTCTGTGCCATGATCTCCTCCGTAAGAGAGAGTGGGTGATTGCGTGGGTATGCCATATAGCGAAGTGGGGTTGGGGCAGACAAGGAGGATTGATGGTTTCGACATCGGAGCTTTACCCTGGTTGGGCGTCGATGCTAGCTTTGCGTTGGATAATCTCCCACAGAACCGAGGTCGGTTCGGCGTGTGTTTCGCCGCGTGATACGCCGCGTAACGAGGATGGGCCGCAACCTGTGTCGGGGTAGGGTGAAGAAGTTGGATGTTGAGATGTAAAAATGTCGTTCGGAGGCACTGTCAGGGATGAGTCTACCTCTGAGTCGTGAATGTGGGGCGGTACTGGATCGTGCGCGGGAATTCGCGTCGTCGTCGCGTCGTGAGATGTCGACGTCCGACGTGTTGTTGGCGATGTTCGAGGTGCCCAATCAGGCGGGTACGCTTCTGGGAGACCGAGCGGTCACGAAGGAGCGTCTGCGTCAGGAGTTGAGCCGAAGCCCGGCAGGAGAGGGGCAGCGATTGGAGCGGGTCTACGAGCGAAGCCGAAGGTTGGCCTCGGCGGCACGCTCCGAGGCGGTGACCAGCCTCCACTTGTTGGCGGCGTTGATCCGGGAGAACTCGAGTGACGCTTATCTGATGTTGGAGGGATGCGGAATCGATATCGGTGCCATCCGCACGGCGGTGATGAGTTACGCCACGTCGTCGCGTCCGCTTCCCCGCAGGCAATCAAAGGCGTCGCTACCCTATTTGGGCCAGCGAACGGAGGCGGCGCTGAGCCGCCGAGCCAAAAAGGTGGACGAGGAGGCGACGAGTCCGATCGGATTTCATCCTTCCCTGGGGGTGGGATCGACGAATCTCTCCGATGATTGCGAGGTGACGACGCAGGGAGAAAAGAGCAAACCGGGCAACGCCCGGGGGCGCGACAATGATAGCAAAGCAGATCGGCGGGAGTCTGATGAGGGGCGAAGAGCCAGGTCTGAACGACGAGATCACAAGCCGAAGAAGCTCACCGACTCCGGGGCGATCGAGGCCCTGAGAGAGACCGGAACCGGCTTGGCCCTCGACAATCATCCCGGCATCAATCGCGGAGGGCGCCCGAGACATCGCAGGTCCCGGGAGATCCAGTCCAGGCCGCGCGAAGAGCCAGGTCGACAAGAAGAGAAGATCGACGAGGAGAATCGAAGCCGTCGGGCCGAGGCGTATGAGGAAGCCCAGAAGACGACCCAGGATCTGGCAACGCGATTATTCTCCGCAGCGGGCGAACAGGCTCAGGAATCGGCGGATTTTCTAGAGGAGGAAATAGAGCGAGAGCCTGCCTCGATCGGTAGGTCGGAGCGATTGTTCGACGAGGAGTTGGCCGACGAGTACGGACTGGACGAGGAGTTATTTCCCTATCTGGTGAAGTACGGGCGCAATCTGACGGTGGAGGCGGCGCTGGGGCGCATCGATCCCGTCATCGGTCGCGACGAGGAGATCGCGACCCTGATCGACGTGCTCGGAAAGCGGCGTTCCAACAATCCACTTCTGGTCGGGGAACCGGGGGTGGGAAAGACGGCGATCGTAGAAGGTCTGGCCCGACGGATGGTGGAGATGGCCGGACAGGACGGTGCCAGGTCGAGAAAGCGGCTCATCGAGTTGGAGATGGGCCGATTGCTGAGCGGGACTCAACTAAGGGGAGCGTTCTCGGAGCGGCTATTGGGGCTCAAGGAGGAGGTGGCCGACGCCGAAGGGGAGGTGATCGTCTTTCTGGACGAGATCCACACCTGGATGGGCGCCGGCGCCGGTGGCGACGGGGGGGATGCCTCGGGAGAGTTGAAGACGGCGTTGGCCCGAGGAAGATTTCCCTGCATCGGAGCGACGACGCACGACGAATGTCGAAAATTCGTGGAGTCGGACCCCGCCTTTGAGCGGCGTTTCCAGAAGGTGGTGGTAGATGAGCCCGACGAGGAGACGGCGCTTCGTGTGGTGGAGGGAGTGCGCACCCATTATGAGCGACACCACGGGGTGACCTTTACGCCCGGTGCGCTGGCAGCAGCGGTGACGTTGTCGGTGCGCTATATCCACGATCGTCAGCTTCCGGACAAGGCCATCGGAGTCATCGATCTTGCCGGGAGTCGAGCCGCCCGCCAGGACGAAGCGGCCGTCGATCGCGATGCCGTGGCACGGGTGGTGGCAGATATGGCCTCGATCCCCGCCGAGCGGCTCACCGGAAGTGAAAGTCGCCGCTTCCTGGAGATGGAAAAGCACCTGTCGAAGGGGCTGGTGGGACACGGGGAGAACGTACGGATTATCGCCGAGTTGTTGCGTCGAAATTATGCCGGATTTCGCAGCCAGCGCCCCATCGGAAGTCTGTTATTTCTCGGCCCCACGGGGGTGGGCAAGACAGAGATGGTCAAAGTCCTGGCGGACGTGTTGTTTCACGACCGCGACGCCATGGTTCGGATCGATATGTCGGAATTCATGGAGGCTCATTCCGTGAGTCGCCTCATCGGGGCTCCCCCGGGATATGTGGGACACGATAAGGGAGGACAACTTACGGAGGCCGTACGACAGCGACCCTATCAGGTGGTGTTGCTCGACGAGATCGAGAAGGCCCATCCCGACGTGTCGAATCTGTTATTGCAATTATTCGACGAAGGACGTCTGACGGACGGACGGGGACGGCAGGTCGACTTTTCGAATACCCTGGTGGTGATGACCAGCAATGTGGGAGCGAAGGTATTCGACGAAGAGAAGGCCGATAGAAATGGAGGGATCGGATTTTCCCGAAGTCGGCCGGTGGTCACACGGGCTCGCCGAGACGAGGATCGCCTTCGCCGCGAGGCTCTCGACGCGGCGCGCGATCATTTTACGCCGGAGTTGTGGAATCGCATCGACGAGAGGCTGGTCTTTTTGCCCCTTTCGCGCCAGGAGATCGCCGATATTGCAGTCCTTCAACTGGCGGACAGCCAGAAACGGTTGATGGCAGAGAGCAATATCGAGTTGGATTACGAACCGGCGCTCATCGATCACCTCATAGAGAACGGAGGCTACGATCCGAAGCTTGGGGCGAGGCCGATGCGACAGACGATTCAGCGCCTGGTGGAGGGAGAGGTGGCGCGAGAGATCCTGGCCGGAAGGATTGGTGAGGGAGGCCGCGCGGTGGTGGACGTCCAGGGGGAAAAGATCGTGGTGAGAGCGGGGTAAGAGGCTCGAATCGTGGGGAGGAGCAAGGGGTGCACAAGAAATTATGGAGTATGTGTCGTCAGGTGAGCCAGGATTCGTTGCGTGAGCAGGTCATAAATCTGTAGGAGGGAGTCGTCTTCTAGCGATCGGAGTGCCCGGCGATGGGTGTCAATGACGTCGAGGTCTCCGCGGGCTGCAGGGCCGGTAAGGGCCTGTGCAGGGGGATGAGCGCTCAGGTTGTCGAGGCTGGAGGAGGCCAATTCTACGAGCATGTGGCGGGCGGCGTCGGTGTCGATCTCGGCGGCCTCGGCGATGGCGATGGCAGCGTCCATCAGGCTGACCATGAGGTTTGCGGCGGTGACGGCAGAGGCATGGTATAGGGGCTTTTTTTCAGGATCGATGCGGGTGGGGCTGATGCCGGCAGGCTCGAGGAGTGCTGTGAGGGTGTCGACGGCAGTGTCGTCGCCCTCGATGGTCCAGAAGGTTCGGTGGAAGCGCTCGACGGCCGCATGGGGTGCGGAGATGGCCTGAAGGGGATGAAGCGATGCCGAGGGATGCCCGGCGAGGACGGTGCTGGCAATGCTGCCCGAGGTGTGGATGACGATAGAACCGGGCGCGATGTGGTCTTGGAGGAGGGCGAAGACGGGTTCGATGGCTTCGTCGACGACGGTGAGCCAGAGGACGCAGGGCTCTTGAAGCTGCTCTTCGAGGGAGGTAGGGAGGCTGCCCCAGCGAGGGTCTGGCGAGGGGACGTGGGCAGCATCGGCGCTGGCCTCGGTGCGATTCCAGGTGGCGTGGACGCTGGCGCCGACGCGCTCGGCGACAAGAGGTAGAGTCTGTCCGACGCGCCCGTAGCCGACGACGATCCAGCGCCGAAGGGTCCGGGAGTTGATGTGGGATTGCGTCATCGGCACGGATCTCCCAGATACAACTGGTGTCGTTCGATATAGTCCAGCACAGAGCGAGGAATCCAGGGGCGGATGGGCTCGTAATTGCAGTCGCTCAATGAATTGCGGATCGTCGTGGAGTTGACGTCCGGAAGCTGCAGGTCGAGGCTGTCCGTAATCGAGAGAGCGCCCGAGGTGGCGTCGGTGCTCTTCCCCTCGTATCCCTGGCGTCCGATGATGATGAGGTGGACCAACTCGAGGAGTCCTTCCCAATTTTTCCATCGACACACTTCGTCGAGAATGTCGGTGCCGACGACGAGCCAGAAATCAGTGTTGCGATGCTGCCGGCGTAGGGCGCGAACGGTGTCGATGGTGCGACTTTCCCCGCCCAGCGCTCTCTCAATGTCGTGGATGCGCACTCGCTCCAGGTCGTCTGTGGCCAGTTCACACATTCGGAAGCGGTCTTCGAAGTCCACCAACTCTTTGTCGAAAGCGTGCTCGAAGGTGGGAATCCACCAGACCTCGTCGACGGGCTGGGTCTGGAGGATCCACAGCGTGGCCAGGGTGTGGCAGACATGAGGCGGATTGAAACTGCCGCCGAAGAGGGCGACATCGGCTGGAACGGATTCAGTCATCGTAGAGAAGGCATTGGTTGCGACGGGATTCGAATTCGGCGCGGTCGTCGCCAAAGGAGTCTACCAGGGCAAGGGGGTCCGCCCCTTGTTCGAGGGCGATGCGGGCTCGGCGGTCGCCGACGAGCAGATCGATGGCGAGGCGGTCGGTGACGAATTCGTAGGGTTCGCTGCGCCACTGAAAGTCATCGGGGTGAAGCTCGAGGAGGACGCTCAAGATGGCGTAGGAGGTGGCGAGGCTGGAGAATTGCTCTCGATCCGTGACGTGAAGTTGAAGCCCTCGACAGGTCTGGCCAGCATATTTCTGAAACGTAGGTCGAAAGGCGGTGGTTCGAAATGCGACACCGGCCAGCTCGAATTGTCGAAGCCTGTCGGCCAGGGCCTGGGCGTCGACCCAGGGAGCACCGAAGAGTTCAAATGGTCGGGTGGTGCCACGGCCTTCGCTCAGATTCGTACCTTCGATAAGACATTGTCCCGGATAGACGCAGGCTGTGTCGAGGGTGGGCATGTTGGGGCTGGGCATCACCCAGGGCAAGACGGTGTCGTCGAACCACATCGAGCGGCGCCAACCCTTCATCGCCACCACCTCCAGATCGCACTCCCAACCGCCGAAACGATGGAAGAAATGGGCCAATTCGCCGGCGGTCATGCCGTGGCGATTGGGCAGGGGTTGCATGCCGACGAAGGAGCGCATCTCGTCGAGGACGACGTTCCCCTCGATGGCGAGCCCGCCCAGGGGGTTGGGTCGGTCCAATACGATGACGGAGGTGTCGGTTTCGCCGCAGGCGTCCATCATCAAGCCGATGGTATACACATAGGTGTAGTATCGGGCTCCGATATCCTGGATATCGCAGATGACCGTGTCCAGATCGTGAAGATGGACGGGGTCGGGACGCAGGCTGTCAAAGGTGTCGCCGTAGAGGCTGACGCAGGGCAGTCCGCTGATGGGGTCGGTGGACTCGTCGACGCTCTCCATGTCCTGGGCGTCGGCGCGCACGCCGTGCTCGGGTCCGAAGAGCCGCACCACGTCGAGGCCCGCTGCGCGAAGGGCCTCGACGGCGTGCTCCAGGTCAGCGGTGATGCTCGTGGGATTGACGAGAAGACCGATGCGGCGCTGACGCAGGGACCCGAGGCGTTGTGAGTCGTCGAGCAGTACGTCGAGACCGGTGACGACGGGAGAAGAATTCACGTCGTCTCCTCCGTGGTGGCCTCTGGGGTCGAATCTTCGTCGCCGGCTTCTCCGCCCTCGTCGGACTTCTTCTTCTTGCCCAAGGACATCAGATCTACTCCTCCCACGCTGGTGGGTTTCTTGCTCTCGGCGCCTCCCGGTTCCTCCATGCCGAAGGCGTCCCAGCCTCCAAGGGACTGCACGTCGTCGTCAGGCATCGGTTTGCCCTGTAGATAGGCGCTCATCAGGTTGAGGTGAAGAGCGAGGTTTTCGGCGACAGCGTGGTCTTTGGAGCAATCGAATTCGTGGTCTTTGTCACCGGAGATGATGGACTGGATGCCGTCCTCGATACGGGCAAAGGGGGTGACGAACATATGGTAAAGGAAGAAGAGGAAGCCCATGCCCAGAAGGAGGATGGCGCTGCTGACGAGGAGGATGTTGAATCGCGCCCTGCTGTGGGGCTGGATGGCGTCGTCCGAGTTGGTGACGAGGACGACCCCGGCGGGGTGTTCGGCGTCGAGTTGGCCGGGAAAGAAGCGAACCATGGCCCGGTAGTTGGACTCGCCGAGTTCAATGTCGAGGATGCGTTGCAGGTCTTGCTCCTGCTTATTCAGGATGTCCCGGTCGTCAAAGAGGACACTTGCGAGGTCGGAGAGTTCGCGAGAGCTGAGGGTAGAGCTGTAGATTCGGTCACCGCGAAAAAAGGACAAGTCCGGCGTCTGTACCTGTTCTCGATGAGAGAGTTGTTCCGTGCCGTCGGCGCCGAGGCCGTCGGCGATAAGGGACTGGCGTCTCTGTGCGACGCTGTCGGTGATTCGGTTGCCGACGACGACCGTGCCTTGCGGTTCGTCCGTGTCGGGATGTCGAATGGGGGCCACGGCGACGACATAAAACTCGCGGTCTTCACCGGCGTGCCAGGACCAATTCCACATATCGATGATGGTGGCGTCCTCTTCCATGGCGGTGAGGACCACGGGGAAACGGCCGGAGAAGTCGTCGTCGACGCGCTGTTGTACGTCCGAGGATCCCCGTGCGGAGATCAGACGACCCGTGTCGTCGAGAGCCATGAACAGATCGTGTTCGAGGGGACGTCGACGGCTGAGATCGAGGTCGAGGTTGCGGGCGTCGACGTTGTCCTCCGCCTCGTGGCGGAAGCGGGCCCGGGCCCGGTTCAGATAGCGATGCACGTTGTAGTGGCGCTCGATTCTCCACTCGCCTTCGTATTCCTCGGCCAGGGCCTGGCGCAAGTCCGAGCGGTTGGCCACGGCGCGGGCCTGTTCCTTGAGGGCAAATTCATCGAGACGGTGCGATTTCTCGATCAACGAGACCGATCGCTGAAGGGAGATATCCGTATCTTCCAGAGTGGTGGTGACGAGGCGATCTTGGAGCATGTAGAGTACGAACGCCGTCTGGAGGACAACCAGGGCGGCAAAACCGACGATGAATTTGTACTTGTACATGGTCAAACCTCGTGGCGGAAAGACTGGATAGTGGTCGTGTTCGCGACGCGCCTGTGCGTTTGATATGAGTCAAAAAGCCGCCTGTGAAGGACGGCGAAAAATACGTCCCCGTCGGAAGTCATCGACATCGTCAGCAAGTGGAGTCGCCGAAGGCGACGGAACTCCCAGCGGGTTTCGGAACCGAAGTCGATTGTAGTCTGGCGAAAGCAGGGGGGCAAGGAGACAGGGCAAGGCAGACGAGCGGTGCAGGGTTGGAGCTCAGGCAGATGCCTGAGCCCGTTGCTGGTTCTGCTCGAGAAGCCAGTCGACGATCTTTTGATAGTCCGTGGCGCCACGGCTAGAGGGGGCGAATTCGAAGATGGTCTGCTTGTGGCGGGGGGCTTCCTTAAGACGGGTGTTGACCCGAATCGGGGGCAGGACCTTGTCGTGAAAATAGCCCTTGAGGGTCTTGATGGACTCGTCGCTGATATTATTTCGCATATCATAGAAGGTGGGCAAAATGCCGAGAATGCTGATGGGATGAAGCAGGACCTTGTTGATATTCTTGATGGTCTTAAGGACCTGCTTGACGCCGATGAGGCTCAGATAGTCACAGGAAACCGGGACCAGCAGGTGGTCAGCAAAGGTCAGGGCGTTCATATTGAGCAATGACAGGCTGGGGCCGCAGTCGAGGAGTATGAAGTCATAATCGCGGTTTTCGCCGAGAACGCGGCGCAGATATTTGTCGCGCTCTTCTGACTGACGAGCCAAAAAAATCTCCGCTGAGGCCAGCGAGTCGTCGCCGGGGACGACATCGAGGTTGGGCCGGGCGCTGACGGTGCACTGGGCAAGGGGCTTGTTCTCGATCATCAGGTGATAAAGGGAGTAATTGCCTTTGCAGCCGAGGCTGATGCCAACGTGGCCCTGACTGTCGACGTCGATGATGAGAACGCGGTACCCCGCCTCGGCCAGACCTGCCCCGATGGAAACGGTGGTGGTCGTCTTGCCGGTACCTCCTTTCTGGTTGAGGACGGCGATTCGCATCGGGCCTTGGTGGTGATGGGTGCGGCGGCGACGAAAATCGTCCACCGCCGGGCGACGACAATCCATAGAGCAGTAATAGTGGATGGTTCCACCTTGCTCGACTCGTTGAAACGCGTAGGTGGGATCGAAGACGGCGCCACAGGAAGTACAGGTGGCTTCTCCTCGTTGGCGCGTCGCCTCCTGTTTGCACTTCTGGCTGCAATAATAGGTGACGCCCGAATCATCACTCTCTACCTGATAGCGAAATTTAACGAGAAATTGTTCGCTGCAGAGGTCGCAGTTCTTGAGCACGGAAGCCATTTGGTATCTCCACCAGGGCACAGTGTGAGCGGAACTCACGAAAGATCGGTCTGAGCAGTTGAATCGCCGCCCCTGCCTCCAGTGTCCATATCGTCATTGGCGCGGCGTTGTAGCCATTCGTATAGCAGAAAGGACAGAAGTCCGACAACAACGCCGAACCACAGTGTGGTAAAGCGGATGAGATAGGTGGCGGCCAGGGAGGGACCGAGGTCGTCGAAGATCTCGAGCCAGAGCAATAACCCCGTCATTCCCGCCTCCGTCACGCCTAGGCCGCCCGGCAGGAAACTGAGGGCTCCGGCGAGGGTGGAGACGGAGAAGACGAAAAAAGCTTCCAGGACCACCGGCGCCGATGCACCGAGGTGGACGAGAATCCACATAAAGGCCAGCGCCTCCATCGCCCA
>SLPW01000406.1 GCA_007131755.1 Myxococcales bacterium
GTGCTCTGCAGACAACTCGATCATCTCTACATGGTTGACCTGGTCTGCGACGCCAAACTCGAAGCATTCTACGAGCCCCTCGGATTCCGAGCCCTGTCCGGCATGGCGAAGCGAAATTACGAGAACCAGACGGGCTCACCTTCGGCACGGGCAGGCGACGGATAAGAATTAATCTCGCTCTGAGCGGCAAAGGATTCTTGAAGTCGATGCCATCCCCTGGCACTCGAACAAGTGGTCTCGAATAGGACATCAGCCCCGAAAATGGCCCTGATGATCATCTCTCGGGCGATCATCTCCCGGGCGATCATCTCCTTTACGAAATCTGCCAGATTTGTTCAGGTTGGTGCAGCCTAAGGGAAACTATCGTCGAGTATATCGAGCAGGAGAAGTCTCATGAACATCGACGAACTACTGGAGGCGGCCACGGCGGATTTCTTCTGGGTTCCCTCCCATGTCCAGACAGTCGAACGACCTGAACTCGCCTATTCATACTCGTCGAGCCCATCTGCAGAGCATAATCGCGTGGTGCGGGCGCGGCCGACGCTTGCTGAACCCGCAGCATTGGTCAGCGAAGTCGCACAGGCCCATCGCGGTGTGGCGAGCCGGTGGTGTCTCAACCCCATGAGCGACACGCCGACGATGCGCCGTGCCCTCGTCGATGCCGGTTATGTGGAAGGCCACCGACATATCGCCTACGCGATCCGAGCCACGGACTACCAGCGACAACCGCCGCCTGATGTCGAGATCCACCAGGTCGAAACCGTCGCCGATTTAGAGATCCTCTACCAACTCAAGGAAAACATCTTCGGATACTCCCCACCGCTATCCGACGACGACGTAGCCGCCGAACTCGCCGCCTGTACCGGCACTTCTCGGCGAGTCGCTCGCTTTATCGCCTACCACCGAGACGAACCGGCAGGCACCGGCGGGATGACCTTCTTCGACGAATTGAACTTCGCCCTCATCTGGGCCGGCGGCGTCGTCGAACATCACCGAGGAAACGGCGTCTATACCACCTTGCTGACTGCCCGCGCCCGGACGGCCGTCCGACATGGCATCGAGATATTGGGGCTCTATGCCCGGACGAATACCTCCGCCCCCATCGTCGCCGCACACGGCTTCGACGAACACGGCGCGATGACGTACTTCGAGCGCGAAGAATGTTGACCTGAAGTAAACCTTCCGGGCGGCGACGTGCTCAACCAGGGATTGAGGTCATTCAACCCATCCCCGCCGCTGCGAAGATTCCTCGCACACCGATCGACGCCTTCGAAAGCAACCCTCAAATGGTAGTTTTCGCCGTTGTTCCGGCGGGTAAGAAGCGACATTTGGGGGAAGCTGGATTCGCCGAGAGGATGCCTATGCGAGCCCCATAAATGGCCCCAATGATCATCTCTCGGGCGATCATTTCCGGGCAATCACCCCCCTTTTTTCACGGGTTGTCGACACCAGATCCAACCCTCCTTTGTGGCCGCCTTCATCTCCTCCTTCTCTGGACCCACCGCAAGGCCGCGCAAAAAGTCGAATCCGGCGAGCACACATACCACCGCGTCGAGAAGGTCGTCGTTGGCCAATAGTGGCTTTTCGGGGCATTCGATCTGGAGTTCCCCACGCAGTTTTTCGACGATGGCCTCGCGGGCAATTCGACCGCTGTCGTCGCTGCGCTTGTAGCCCCTGGTATTGGCGCCGAGGGCGATGAGGGTCGCCGCCGGGTAGACCTCGAGCAGATGGCAACCTTCGTCGACTTCCGGACTCCAGGCCAAGGTCAGCTCGACGGAGCGAGTGCAACAATCCGCCAGTTCATGGAGCCGGCACAGGATGGAGTGGGCCGTACGAGCGATGAAGTTGGCACCCACGTCCAGGGGTTGCTTGCCCACGAGTTCTTTTATCACCTGGTCCGAGTGCCGGCGAAAGAGTCGGTTCGACTCATGGCGTGGTACTCCCAGCGGCATGCCTGCCAGGTGGTCATTCAAAGACTCGCCAAGTTGCTTCGGCCAACCCAATGGGGCATCGACAGCCAGAAGAACGGTGTCTGGTCCACCATCCATCCAACCCGCAATTCTCTCGACCGGATTCTTATCCTGTACCACCTCGAAGAGCTGACATTTTTCGCCAGTTACTTTGCCACAGGCAAGCCCCATATTCTTCGCCTTTGTGGCGGCGTCGATTCCAATGATCGCTATATCTCGCATTATTCGCCATCCCCTCTGCCATCATTGGCGGACTCCTTCATTGCCTGTCCTCCAACTGCTCCTCACTCTTTCGTAGCAGACGCTACCACAGCCCAATCCTGCCTTAGAAGCGGCCATAAATGGCCATAAATGGCCGTGATGATCATCTCTCGGGCGATCATCTACCCGGGCGATCATCTACCGTGGGCAATCACCTACCGTAATCACCACCCTGGCGAGCATCCCCCGGCCTTTCATCCCATAGCCAACGTGCTCGACAATTCCACGCCCACGTAGAATAATGAGCAATCTTCACTATCCTTTACCGTCGCGAATTTCGACGCAGTTGCCAACGTCGCTTTTCTTCCAAGGTCGATGAGATGGATGAACGGATCGATGGATCTATTCGCCCGGGGAACCTGCGAACGGCGGGCGTCCTCCTCGTGACACTGATCCTCCTCTTTGCAACGGCCTGTACCGACGAGGCCGTCTCACCAGAGCCGGAAAGCCCTTCCCACGTCGAGTCCGTGGCAAGCGCTAACGATCACGCCACGATCTTCCTCGCCGAAGAGCTAACGCTGCACGCTCAACTCTTTCGCGAAACCCCGGACATCCTCGTCACCGATCCCCTACCCACGACAGGACGCTCCTTCGATCGCGTCGGGTTTCGCTTCGACGCCGACACCACTCCTGCCATCGACGTACGCGTCTCGCAAGACGGCGGCGAGTCCTGGTCACAGTGGTTTCCCGCCGAGGTGACCTATGCCGAGGGCATCGTTCACAACGCCCACGCCGACGTCGACACCTCGGGAACCCACGTCCAGCTTCGCTTCCATGACATCGAGGCCGACTCATTGAGCTTTCTCGTCGTCGACGCCTTCGAATTCCGCCCCGATCCCGTCCTCGATAACTCCCGACTGCCCGACGTCGACCACACCCACCAGGCCCTGGCCGCCAGCGTCGGTGTCGACGTCTCCCGAGCTCAATGGGGCGCGGCTCCCACGAATTGCTCCGTCAACCACGGTCCCTACCGAGCCACCGTCCATCACACGGTCACCCCCACCAACGATTCCGTCTCCGTCACCCAGCGCATCCAGCAGATCCAGAACTTCCATATGAATACCCGGGGATGGTGTGACGTGGGCTATCACTTTATGGTCGGCCAGGACGGACAGGTCTACGAGGGCCGACCGGAGTGGCTTCTGGGCACCCACGTGGCCGGCGCCAATTCCGGAAACCTTGGTATAGGTTTTCTCGGAACCTATACCTCTTCGGCCCCGTCCCAGGCGATGATGGACGCCGGCGGTCGAATCCTTGCCGCCATCTCCGGCTATTACGGCATCCCCCTCGACCGTGGTCATGTCTTCGGCCACCGAGAATTGGGCAGCTCCAATTGCCCCGGCGATGCGCTCTTCGGCCAGATCAACAACCTCCTGGCCATCGCTCAGGGCTCTCCGGGCGGAGGAACCGACCCCCAGGGTTGTACCACCACCGAGGCCGATAACTGCGCCGCCTATGGATGTGGCTGCGTCAATGGGGAATGCGCAGGCGGCTTCTGCGACGGCTCCGGTTGTACGGAAGAACAGGAGGCCAACTGCGCTGCTTTCGGCTGCGGCTGTGTCGACGGGGAGTGCTCCGGCGGCTTCTGTCCCGGCCCCGGCTGTACAGCCAAACAACAACAGGACTGCGCCGCCTTCGGCTGCCACTGCGTCGACGGAAGCTGCGCCGGTGGCTTTTGCGAAGGCTCGGGCTGTACGGCCAAGCAAGAGCTGGACTGCGCCGAGTACGGATGTTTATGCGTCGACGGCGAATGCTCCGGTGGCTTCTGTGAAGGCTCGGGATGTACGGCGCTGCAGCATACGAATTGTGGAAACTATGGCTGCGACTGCGAGGGCGGGGAATGTGCCGGCGGCTTCTGTGAAGAAACCTCTTGCGACAGCGACCAACTCGACTGCGGCGACGACATCTGCGTCGCCTCCGATGGCTGTTGCGATGCCGACGATTGCTCCGATGAAGAGTTGTGCGTCGACCACCAGTGCCTCACCCCTGACCCCGGCGGTCTATATGCCATCATCGAGACGTCGGCCACCTCCACCGTCTACCCCGAAGTCCCGGAGCCCGACGTCTCCGCCACGGCTGTTTCCTTTACGGATGCCTCCGTCGGAGACGTAGCCACACGCCAGTGGACCTTTGAGGATGGAGACCCCTCCCAATCCGACGAGGCCGAACTGACGGTTCGCTTTCAATCCACGGGAACCAAAGAGGTCACCTTGCAGGTATGTGCCGAAGGCGATGACCCCTGTGCTTCGACAAGCACCCACATCGACGTA
>SLPW01000383.1 GCA_007131755.1 Myxococcales bacterium
CGGTCTCGTTGCTCGGTCTCGGTCTCGTTGCTCGGTCTCGGTCTCGTTGCTCGATCTCGGTCTCGTTGCTCGGTCTCGGTCTCGTTGCTCGGTCTCGGTCTCGTTGCTCGGTCTCGGTCTCGTTGCTCGATCTCGGACTCGTTCTCGTTCTCGTTCTCGGACTCGTTCTCGGACTCGTTCTCGTTCTCGGTTTGGACCTGTCGGTGTCGGGCTCGTTGCTTTTTCGGGGTTTTCGCGACGTTTTGGTTGGGCCCTTCGTCGGGGGGGAATGGCGAGCGAGGGCGCTTATAGAGCGTCGAGACCGAAGGATAGTCTGGTGGCCCGGAACTGTCGAGCCGGTGGGTATTCAGTCGGACGGGTTGGCGGGTGCGAATTGAAGGTCAACGTTGAATCGCACTTTGGCGGTACCTACTATGGGAAGCCGATGAGATTTCAGAACCTTCTTAATGTAGCGAGGAACGAGAGAGATGAGATTTCTGACGACGACAAGCGCACTTTTCGCACTGATTTTGGTCGTCGCCTGCGGCGACGACGCCCAGGAGCCGGGAAATAACCAGAATAATGATACGCCCCAGCCGATCACTCACGAATTTGAAGACGAAGGAGCGGTATGCGTGGGAACGAGCGGAAAGTTGGATCCCACAGGGGGCACGATCGAAGTCGGTGAGACCGTCGAGATCTACGTGCAATTTGCCGATTGTCTGTCGTCGAGTTGCTCCGCGAATTTTGATAGCGACTGCGAACTCCACCAATGGGGAAGCGGAATCTACCAGATCACCAGTTCCGGTTCATACGACGATCTGAGTCCCGTGGAGTACGAGTGCACGGCTGATTGTAATGACTTCAGCACGAAGTGTGGTGAAGTCACCTTCGGGGGGGACGAGGTGGTGCTGATTCAAGGTGATGCACATCATTATATCGAGCCCGGAAGCGAACGTCGGTGCGTCGACGAAGGTGACGCTGAAGAACCCCGTGCGGTGACGCGTTCCTACGAAGACGAAGGCCCGGTGTGTTTCGGCGACGTGACGTCCGGTCAGGGGCTGGAGGCGGACGAGCCCTTTTTCGTTACGGTCAGCATCGAGGGCTGTCTCTCCTCGTCGTGTACTGCCGACCAGCAGGCAGAATGTGAGATCGAGGTCGACGGCGATGAGATCTTCGTGTCCTCCTCGGGATCCTATAGTGAACTCACGCATATCGAAGAAGGGGGATGCACCGACGACTGCGGCGGAGCCGTCGAAGCCGATTGCGGATCCCTGACGCTCGCCGAAGGCACCTATACGGTCTACCACGGCGATAAGAGTTCGGAGCTGACCATTCCGAGCGACGGGGCCGTCTGTGAGTGACGTGAGAAGTGGTGATCTCGGGATTTCAGGCGGTGGCACGGGCGTTTAGGTGGCCTCGAACCCTTTGGGGCCTACAACCGATCGAGTTGGAACGCACCCGGCGATGCCTCCCGGCCCGGGAAGCGAGGTGGGTTTCGAGATGCGCTGCGGTCTGACGATTGAGGCGCGAGGCTCGGAGGTAGAGCGACTCGAGATCTACAAGCAGGATTACGATCCTCACAGCATGAGCTCCAAGGTAGCGGGTGGACCCCAAGGCGCCGAGGCGCTACTCTCCTGTGGTATTTTTAAATGGAGAGGTTGCGTGTGAATCGGGTCAAGATCTGCGTCTCGGGATTGCTTACTGTAATTGCCGTGGCCTGCGTCGCGTTACCGTCGACGGCCGTAGCTTGTCATATCGAGGAGGAGACCGTCACCTGGACCTATCCGGCCGAGGGGGAGAAGGTGCCGCCAGATGTGCAGCTTCTGGTCGTGGTCAGCGGCGTGAAGATGCCACACGTTACACGATTGCTGAACGTCGATGGGGAAGAGGTCGGGCTTTCCGAGGAGAGCGAAAACATGCCTGCCTTCACGCAGGCGGTGACGATCATGGCGCCCGACGAAGCGCTGGCTGCTGGCGAGTATCGGTTGAAGAGGGAATATCCGGCATGGCCGAACAACAATTTCGAGATGACCTTTCACGTCGACGAAAACTTGGGGACGGCTTCAAAGAGCGGGCCCGTGGAGATGAAGTGGTACCAGCGCACCTTTGAGAAGCCCTTTGTTGGCCCCTGCAACTCCTATCAAGAGTCACAGTCCGTGCGGATGCAGCCACTGGACGAGCCCCCGGCGTATTACGAGATCGTGCTGGATGGACAATTTTCGGAGCGGGTACAATTCGTGGCCGCCGAGGACGTGGACGGACGCCCGCGCAGTTATACCGCACGCGGGGTGGAGTGTATTCGCGTCGCCGGTATTGCTCCGGACGGTACACGGGGGACTGTTGTCGAGAGTTGCGAGCCCAAAAAGTGCGAACACATCACCGATGTAGATGCCTATGAGCCGACGGGATGGGATCATGTCGAGGGATGTGGCGATGGCGAGCCGGCGGGGGGGAGCGATCAGAGCGAAGAAGCTGAAAATTCGACACCCGATGGTTCGCAAGCCGAGTGTGCGACCATGGAATCCCATCGTCTGGAGGAGAGGTCGAAAAGTTCGTCCGACAGCGAGGGTTTACTCGATGGCTGTGCTTCGACTCGCGGCGGAGTTCCGGTTCCTCTCGTCCTGGCTCTCGCAATATTGGTGGGTCTGCATTGTCGGAGACCGCGTCATGGCGAGGTTCCACGCCCTGACTTTCCGTGACAATTTTCGTATTTCGTGCCGCTGCCGCACCAGCAGGGTTCGTCGGGGGCGATGGCGTCGACGGTGACGATATAGGAGACGAGTTCGTCTGGTTCTTCTGTGCCGAAGACGGCTTGAGCGACGAGGCGGCGGATGCGGTTGGCTCGATCGAGCTTTTCCCGCTCGCGGTCCGTCAACTCGCCACCGAGCTCGTCGATGGCGGCGGCGAGTTCGGTAAAGACGTGATTGACGAAGGGGTTGGTGGGATGGACCTCGTTGGACTCGAAGGTGCTGTGGATGGGACCCAGGGCGGCGGGGTCGCCGTAACTGGCCAGATAACTTGCGCCGAGCTCCGGATCTTCTTCCAGGATGTCCAGGAGGATGCGCAGGATGCGTTCATCTCGCACTCCGAGTTCGCATAGGACTTCGGCCAGGGCCTTTCCTTCGCCGGGGCCGCTTCGAGATTCAATGGCCTGCAAGACGGGCTCCAGAGCGGGTTTTCCAATATTCTGGAGGGCGAAGACGGCACGAGAGTAGATCATTTCATCGAGCTCCGCCTCGCGAATGATCTCGATGAGGGGTTCGACGGCGGCGGGCTCTCGTCTTTCTCCGAGCAGGCGCACGGCGTGGATTGGGGCCCACCCATTGCCGGGGGCAGTCGCAAGGCGAAGGCTTCGGTCTTTGACCAGCTCCATGAGAACCCGACTGACGTCGCCGTCGGTGGTCAGGAAGTCTTCGCGCAGCTCATCGGGCAGTTCGCTTTCGGCGGCGAAAAGCCGGGCCACCAATTTTTGAGCTGTAGAGTCATCGGTGTATTTTGCTGGACGGTTGCTCATGATTACCCACTCAGCAGGTGAAACGGCGACGGACGCCGGGCGGACCGGCATAGCCGGGCCAATGTCGGCTGGCGCCATGGTTTGTTTGATCTCTAAACTAAACGCGTTACACCCAGACGGTATGCCCGCGGCGTACAAGCGATATGAACCTGGATAAACAAAGCAGAAGATATTGGAGCAAGGAATGAGCGAGGAAGCAGAATATACGCCGCCAGAGGTCTGGACATGGGACAAGGAGAGTGGCGGCAAATTCGCCAATATCAACAGGCCCATTTCGGGCCCCACCCACGAGGCGGAGTTGCCCGTCGGGGAGCACCCGCTGCAGCTCTATTCGCTGGCGACGCCCAACGGGGTGAAGGTGACCATCTTGTTGGAGGAGCTTCTGGAAAAGGGGATCGATGAGGCCGAATACGATGCCTACCCCATCAATATCCTGGAGGGAGAGCAATTTTCGACAGGGTTTGTGGAGGTCAACCCAAATTCGAAGATCCCGGCCATGGTGGATCATTCCACGTCTCCGCCGACGCGGATCTTCGAGTCCGGGGCGATTTTGTTGTATCTGGCGGAGCGCTTCGATGCGTTCTTGCCCTCCGATAAGTCCCTTCGCCCGGAGTGTCTGTCCTGGCTGTTCTGGCAGATGGGCTCGGCGCCCTATCTGGGCGGCGGGTTCGGCCATTTCTACGCCTACGCTCCTACGAAGATGGAGTATCCCATCAATCGATTCACAATGGAGGCGAAGCGCCAGCTCGACGTATTGGACAAACATCTTGCGGACCATCGATTGATGTGTGGCGACGAATATACCATCGCCGACATCGCCATCTGGCCCTGGTACGGGAAGCTTTCGCTCGGCGAACTCTACGACGCCGGTGAGTTTCTGGACGTAGAGTCCTACGAGCACCTGAGGCGTTGGGCACAAGAGTTCGCCGAGCGCCCGGCCGTGCAACGAGGGACGATGGTCAACCGCACCTGGGGGCCCGAGGAGCGCCAGCTTCACGAGCGCCACGACGCCAGCGATTTCGAGTTCCGAAGGCAGGACAAAATTGGCCAGGAGTGACGGCCTATTCCCGCAGGCCAGCACGGGCAGGCCGCATTGCGGACGTTCATTGCTCGTTCCTCAACCTCGGGCTACGCGCAGTTTGCGTGTCCGGGGGGGGGCGGAGCGTGGCCTGTGGTTGGGAGGGGGGCGTAAGTCCCAAATGCGCGCGGAATTGGTGGCGCAATCGGTTCGTTCCTCGTGTCACGGCAGGGACGCTGTGAGGGTCAAGAAAGGAGAACGCAACCGAAAGAGCAGGACCATCTGAAAATGAAAGCAGACAGCACGACGGACGTCACCGGGTGGGGTGACGGCGGAGCGAGAGAATTCACGATCGTCGACAAAGGGGCGGTGGCCCATATTGCGCGACTGGCGAGGCGCTGTTTTGACGCTCCGCTGGCGGTGGTCGCCATCGGCTACGGTGGTGAACAGCGGGAGATGGCCCTGGCGGGGTCGACAGAGGATCGGGCGACAGCGCTTGTCCATCTCTTCGAGCCCTTGCTCGAAGGAGGGGAGGGGGAGCCCGTGGTGATCGACGTCGCTCGATTCTTCGATGGCGACGACAATTCGCCCACCGTGGACGGAGCGCCGATTCGAAAGGTCATCGCCTCGGCGTTGGGTTCGGATCACCTCTATGGTGAGGGCGTCATCTGGATTTTTGATGATGAGTCCGAAGCGGTGACAGAGGACTTGCTGGCCGATCTACAGGCCATGACGTCGCTGCTCAGCGACGAGCTTCAGATGCGGGGGGCGAACGAGGCCCTGGAGGACAGCAACCGTCGTCTCAATATGATCTTGAAGGTCATCCCCGACGTTCTCATCTTCGCCGAGCCAGACCGGCGAATTACCACCGTCAATCAGGGGTTTAGCGATCACTTCGGCTATCGTCCGGACGAGATCGTGGGACATACTACCCGTCGATTATATGCCGATCCGGAGGACTACGATCGCACGGCCAGTCGATACCAACCGGGTGCTTCGGATCGGGAGGAGCCCTATCGAATTCGGTATCGGCGAAAAGACGGCTCCACCTTCGTCGGGGAGACCATCGGAGTTCATGTGCGCGATGAGCAGGGGCACACCCTCGGTTATCTGGGACTTATCGAGGATGTCACGGAGTCCCTGCGGATGGAGAATGAACGCCGGGAGGCGATAAAAAAACTTCGCCGCAGTGAAGAGCTCCTGCGTGAGACCAGTCATATGGCCGGGGTTGGCGGCGGAGAGTATCGCGCCGACAAGGAGGAGCTCAATTGGTCCGACGAATTGTACCGGCTTCACGATTTGCCGCCAGGTACTCCCCTGACGCTGCCGGAGACGTTGAACTTTTTCGATGACCAGGGCCAACGGCATATCGACGAGGCCGTAGAACACACTCTTTCCACGGGCGCGAGCTTCGATGTGGAGGCGTGTTTGACCACGGCCCGGGGACGCAAGCGCGTGGTGAGGGTCAAGGGAAAGCCTATCGAGGAAAATGGTGTGATCGTCGGGGTCACGGGATATCACCAGGACATCACCGAGCAAAAGCAGGCCGCTCAGGCAAAGCGGGAGTTCATCTCCGTCGTCAGCCACGAACTGCGTACCCCCCTGACTTCGATCCGGGGCACCCTGGGCCTGGTGGCGGGAGGGGTCGTGGGAGAACTCCCGGAGGAAGCCGAGGAGTTGTTGACCATCGCGTTGAAAAATACGGATCGGCTGACGGCGATCATCGACGATTTGCTGGATATGGAGAAGATGGAATCCGGCAAATTGCAACTGGAGCTTCGCCCCACGCAGGCAGCTCGTCTGGTGGACGAGACCATCGAGAGCAATCACCATTTTGCCGCCGACGCTCAAGTTACGCTGCGCTCTCGAGTCGCCGAGGAGCTCCCCAGGATCTGCGTCGATCCGGACCGGGCCCATCAGGTGTTGACGAATTTCGTCTCCAATGCCGTCAAATATTCTTCTATCGGCGACGCCGTGGACGTGGAGGCATTTCTGGTGGAGCCGAAAGTGGTGCGCATCGCCGTGCGAGATCGGGGCCCGGGGATTCCGGAGCAGTTTCGGGAGCATCTCTTCGAGAGGTTCACGCAGGCCGACAGCACGGATGCCCGCCGTCGCCAGGGAACGGGCCTCGGGTTGAGCATCGCCAAAGCTCTGACCGAGGAGATGGGAGGAAGGATTGGTTTTGAGACCGTGGAAGGAGAGGGAACGACCATCTTTGCAGACTTTCCCGTGGTGGCCGACGAGACGACGACGAGAAGAGGGGAGTCGAGACCGATTGGGGGATGACAGACCTGAAGGGGAGAGGAGAGGAAGATGAAGAATCGGAGTTTGGAGCGAATTCTATTGGTCGATGACGACGAGGATATTCGGCGCATCGGCGAGTTGTCACTGGAACGGGTAGGGGGCTTTGAGGTCGAGATCTGCGCCTGCGGAGAGGAGGCGCTCCAGAGGGCTCCTCAATTTCAGCCCGATCTGGTGTTATTGGACGTGATGATGCCCGAGATGGGTGGGGTGGCCGTCTACGAGGCGCTGTCTGATCTCGACGAGGTGGCCGACGTACCGGTCATCTTCGTGACCGCCAAGGCGCAGACACAGGAAGTGGCGCGTTATCTCGTCCTGGGGGCTATCGGGGTGATCAAAAAGCCCTTCGATCCGATGATGTTGGCCGACGAAATTCGTGCGATCTGGGCGCGCCGTATCGAGGGGGTCGATGGGAAGACGGACGAGCAAGAACAGCTCTACGAGATGGTCGTCGACTATGGGGAAAAATTGAAGAGACGGCTGGAGAGTTTCGATCGTTTGTTGGCTCGTCTGTCACAACCTTCGCCGCGAGAAGCCATGAAGGAGGCCCGAGATCTGGCGCATAAGCTGGCCGGTTCGGGGGCGATGTTCGGGATGCCCGAGGTCTCGGAGACGTGCTCGGAACTCGAGGGACGCCTGTCTCGACTGCTCGCCGACGATCGCGCCCCCACGCAGGCGGAGCTGGACGAATTGCAGCAGTTGTGTCGTCGCCTTCGGGCCCGGATCGTGAACCGACAGACGAGTTTTTCGGATCATCGCCGACCTTGAAGGACGGTCATTTTGTCGGTGGAGAGCGACGACCTTTTTGTGGAAGTTGTGTGCCAGGTCGGAATCTGATGTAGTCTGCGGGGGATAGGGTGAGTTTTGGGCTTTGAGTTTATTGCGCGCAGCCGCGGTCTGGAAGAATGCAATCATCGAAGAGATGGATTCAATGAGTAGAGTGAGCGAATGGTCCTTTGTGATTCTATTTTGGGTTGCCCTTTTTTCGTGGGCATGTTCGAGCAGTGGGGCGGATACGAAGGGCGATTCCGACGCCTCGGAGGATATCGTTTCCGACACCGAGGGGGATGTGGATACGAAAGAGCCTCCGCCCTCGGAGGATCCCTGTCCTGCGGGATTTCCTGCCGGCGGAGACCTCACGCAGGGATCTTATGAGGGGTTTGAGGTCGGTGGAGTGGCGCGCTCGTTTTACCTGATGCCTCCCGAAGGCCCCGCTCCGGCGGAGGGATTTCCCTTGTTCGTGGCATTTCACGGCACCGGACAGTCCCCGACGGCGATGCATATGCCCTTTGAGCCGCTGCGCAGTGAATTGGATATGGTGATCGTCGCTCCTGCCGACGCGTCGCAGGGGAGCATCTGGCCTGTCTGGGATGATATGCGTCTTCCCGGAGACGAGCGCCCGAATCGAGATCTGGAATTTGTGGACCAGATCCTGGAGTGCCTGGGCGATCGCTTTTCGCTTCGACAGGACGCGATATTCGCCGGGGGGTTCTCCGCCGGCGGTGCCATGACCCATAGGGTATTGCGCCAACGCCCCGAGGTATTCTCCGGCGGAATTCCCATGTCCGGAGCCTACGAATTGACCGGTACAGGCATCGGTGAATTACACGATGAAGACCAGGTTGTGATCATCACCTGGGGAGGAGATGACGATCGATTTGGCGTCGGCGGCGGGGGAGTCTTTTATTTCAATGAACAGGCCGCCCTTGCTTCACAGGTCTATGAGCAGGCCCCGAATATCGATCAATATCACTGCCGGGGAGAAGATCTGGGTCATTCCATGTTGGCACGAGAAGACTTGATTGTCTGGGCGGGCAAGACCCTGCTGGAAGGCGTGGGTGGCGAGGCTCCGTCGCTGATTGAGGATCCTGGATTTGCCACCTGTACGTCGGCGGCAGCCGAACTTCCTCAACCGGAGTTTCCATCGCCACAATGTAGCTCGGCCCAGGAGCCACACTGCGAGAGCTATTGTCAGCAATTCGGCGATTGCATGTTGAATAATGCTACGGTGGGACCGATCGCGAGGCCCTTTCTGGCCTCCCTCGGAATCACCACCGAGGCCTGCGTAGAATGTCCCGAGGGCTGTGACGATTGTGGCGAAGATTGCAGCGATGAATGCGAGGTTTGCGATCAAGACTGCGAAGAACTCGTCAGCGCGAGCTGTGAGGATTGTATCACACGGTGCGAAGACTTCGTCGGCGCCGACAGTGCGGAGCGAGACGTGCTGGAGTGCATGACACCTTCGGAGGGGCCGCGTCAATGCGTCAGTGGGATAAAGACAACCCTTCCACTGGCAGCGGATATCGGAAGTTGCTGTGCGACCTATGGCGACAGCCAGATCTGTGCCGATATCTGCGCGAAGATTGATCCCCAGTCGGTGATGGCGGCAATTTTTTCCTTTTGTGAGTCTTGAAGAATGATCTGGTACACGTAGCTCATGGCGGTGATCGGGTCGGTGGCTGGCCAATAATGGTTGGAATGGATGTATGGGAGGTCGAAAGTGAGAGTGGCGAGGTGGAATGTACTGGTGTGTATGGTGGGACTGATCTTTTTCATGCCAGCCTGCGGAGAAGATATGGGCGATAACGGGAACGATGCGGGGGAGAATCAGAATCAGCCCGACGCGGGTCATCCCGATACGGGAGAACCCGACACGGGAGAACCCGACGCCAGTCAACCTGATCCAGGGGAGCCGATCGAGTTGGGTGAGCAGCCCGTTCCGGGTGTCGATCCCACCTGGGTGGGAGGACACTCTGTGGAGAATCGGCCCGTCATCGTCGAGCATTACGGGGAAAGTGGTCCGGTTATGTATTTTACGGACGGGATTCACGGGCAAGAACGGCTCGCGAATACCTATTCCGAGCGCTTTCGGACCCGGCTCAATGCCGGTTATGCGGAGGAGATGGGAATCCAGGTCGTGGCGATGTTGACCACCAATCCCGACGGGATGGCCTATTACGATCGCTACAACATCAATGGCGTCGACCTGAACCGAAATTTTCCCACCAACAATTATGAGCCCGGCGGTGTGGCGGGGCCGGAGGCGTTGAGCGAGCCCGAGGCGGCGGCTATGCAAAATGTCATTGACGCCTCGAACTTGAGTTCGGCGCTCAGCCTTCACTGCTGTGCGCCCACCTTTGATCCCGATGGCCCCGCCGAAGAGCTCGCCGAGGCGATGTCCCAGGCCATGGATCCGGAATATCGCTTTCCGGCCCATCCCCTGGGAGCAGCCTCGGGTTCGATGGGAAGTTATGTGGGGTTGGATATGGGGCTTCCGATCATCACCGTCGAATTCGCCGGCTCCTTGCATATGGATCCGCTGATTCAGCTCGCGCAGATGGACCTGGCCGTCGACGCCGCCGGCCTTTGGACGGAGGAGAACGGACAGGACACAAATGTTGATTTCGGGGCGATGAATGCAGAGGACGGCTGGTCGCTGCGCTCCTGGTACGCCGGTACATCAGCAGGGGACCTTCCGCTTCGTGTCGAGTCGACGGGAGGACCGGATGCGGAGCAATTCGTGCTCCTTTCGGGCTTCGACGGGTCCAATCTTCGCGGTCCCTGGATCGCCGAACATATTCGACGCGAATTATTGGCCGTGCCAGATTTGAATATGCCCCTTTGGCGCATGATCACTGCCGTGAATCCGGACGGCCTGCGAAGCGGATCGCCTACCAACGACGCGGCAATCGATATCCTGGATGCCCTGGCCCAGGGGCTGGAGTCGGGCGAATCTTCCCATGAGGAGGTGGCTGCCGTATTGGACGTGCTCAGTGATGGGCCGGCGACGGTATTTCTGGTTCTGAGTCAGGAGGCAAATGCAGATCGCGTCGGTGTCGCAGGCCCGGCGGGCGAGGAGTTGGAGAATGCGATTGGTCCTCGTTTTGAAGTTGGCCTTGACGGAGGGAACCCGGAGTTGGTGGACGCCCTGGTCGATGCAGGACATAGCGTTGTACAGATCGTGGTAGGGACAGAAAATGCGGAGTCTCAACTGGAGCCGGGAAATTGGACCGATTTCGACGGGACGCTCAATAGTCCCTTCGACTTCAGCTCCATGGTCTTTTCCATGACGCAATAAGCGATCAACAGCAGGACGCGGAGACGAAAACGCCTCCGCGTCCCGCTGTGCTCACGGACGCTCTTCGCGACCGTCTCCGTGGACGGCGAAGCGGCCCTCCTCACGGGGGTGGACCGGAGCGGGCTCGTCGAAGGGCCATCCACCAAAACCGGTCTGTTGGTATTCGAGCATGGCCTTACGGATCTCGCCGGGGTAATTCATCACGAAGGGGCCGTGCTGAGCGACGGGCTCTTCGATGGGCCGGCCTTGCAGGACGAGGATCTCCGTGGGTTCGGGGCCGTTGACGATTTCTAGCTCCGAGGTGGGTTCGACCTGTACGCGCTGTCCATTGGGCACGTCGCGGCCGGCGATGCGAGCGCCCTGGCCTTCGAAGATATAGAGGGACCGGTTGGTTCCCTCAGGGGCCGGCGGCACCGTCCAGGAAGCTTTCGGAGCGAGCTCCAGGGTCCAGATCGCGACGTGGTTTTGAGAATTGTTGGCCCAGGACTTCGGCGGCGGCTCGGGAGGGGTGAGCTCGTCGATGGCCCCGGCGACGACGGTCAGAGTCGTCTCGTTCCCCTCGTCGTCGACGTAGGTCTTCTGCGGGATCTCGTCGCTCCAGAACATGGCGAAGTGGGGGTCGACGAGCTTATTTTCTGCGGGGAGGTTCAGCCAGATCTGAAAGAGCTCCGTCGTATTCGGTTTGTCGCGGTGGACCAGGGGGAACATCTCGGAGTGAACGACGCCTCCACCGGCGGTCATCCACTGGACATCGCCGTGTCCGAAACGAGCCTTCGCCCCCAGAGAGTCGCTGTGGTCGATATAGCCCTGGCGGGCAAGCGTCACTGTCTCAAATCCTCGGTGGGGATGCTGCGGAAAGCCCGGCACTTGCTGGCCATGATACATGCTCCAGCCGTCCTTGCCGCTAAAATCGTTTCCGATGGGACGTCCCTTCAACAGATCCGGCTCTGGCCCCATGGCTTCCGTGCCTCGAGGATAGCGGTCCAGGTGGTGGACGCAGAACAAGAAGGGATCGGCCGTGGGCCAGGGAGGGGCTCCCAGGGGCGAAATGTCGATGATGGGGTTGCTCATGATGGATTCCTTGGGGGGATAGCCGTTAACTACTTTCGCTTGTCGACGGTCTGTAGCGAGAACGCGAGGTATGATGCCCTGCGAGGCGCGTCGCAGAAAGTAGAAGTAGTTCGGAGATCGGAGATCCATCGAGTTAAGAAGCTGAATACGGGCGTGTCGGCTGCCTCGGCGGTCTCCGACCTCCGACCTCCGATCTCCGACCAACTTCCCACTCGATCCGTATCCACTCTCGGCGAGGCTCTATGGGGCTATCTCGACAACACAGCATACCACTGACTTGTCATAAGAAGGGTTTTACGGAGACGATAGCGTCCCCGCTATCGGCAGTCGCCGCGACGGACTGCGCAGGACTGCCGATGCGCGGGAGCACATCGTCTCCGAAAGCCCTATTTTCCGGTCCGAAAGTGGATCCGTATCCAGTGGGGACTTCTTTATTCTACTTGATTTGTAGTGCCTGTGCAGACCTCGGGACTTGGAACTCGGCGAAGATACGGCAACTGGTTAACGGCTATCCTCGGGGGGAGAGGAACGGTTCAGTGCGGAAAGTATGTGGCGAGTTTGGAAAAGGGCAAGATTGATGGTGGTCGGTAACAACAACGAACGACAAATGAGAAAGGGGGAAAAAAGGAATCGGAAATCGGAAGTCGGAAATTGAGGGTGTGACCTTCGCTGAGCGATGCAGTAATTTCCGTGAGGGTATTGAGCAACGGTTTTCGACGAAGATGGAATGGAGAATCAATGAAGGATGACAGGTTAATCGAAGACGCCAAGACCTGGGTACGAGAGAAGATGGCCACCGGGGCGGGTCACGACTGGGGGCATATCGAGCGGGTCGTGGTCAATGCCCGCCGGCTGGCGGAAGCTGAAGGGGCAGATTTGCGGGTGGTGGAACTCGCCGCTTGGATGCACGATGTGGTCAACCTTCCCAAAGATCACCCCGAGAGAGCCTCGGCGTCGACGAAGAGCGCCGAGGCGGCCTGCCAGTGGCTACAGGGGCGGCTTGAAGAGGAGCGGGTCGAGCTCGTCCGTGAGGCGATTCGGTGCCATTCCTTTTCGGCGGGGCTCATTCCGCAGAGTCTGGAGGCGAAGGTGGTGAGCGACGCCGACAATCTGGACGCCCTGGGGGCGATCGGGATCGCCCGGGTCTTTGAGATCGGTGGAGCGTTGGGAAAATCGACGCTGGCCTCCAAAGACCCATTCTGCCATGAACGCGAGCCCGACGACGGCCGGTATACGGTGGACCACTTCTATACCAAGCTTCTGAAGTTGGGAGAGTGGTTTTATACCGAGAGCGGCCGTCGACAGGCGCAGGAGCGGCTGGGGTTTATGCGGCAGTTTCTGGAAATATTGGAGAGTGAAGTCACCAACTGCCCGTAGACTCCATGGACTTCCAGGGCTCCTTCGGCTCCAGGGGCTCGCCCTTCTGGAGAAGCTCGATGGAGATATCGTCCGGCGATTTGACGAAGGCCATGCGACCATCTCGGGGCGGGCGGTTGATGGTGACACCGCCTTCCTGAAGGCGCTCACAGGTCTCGTAGATATCGTCGACGGCAAAGGCCAGGTGGCCGAAATTTCGGGCGTTTCCGTAGGTGTCGGGGACGTCCCAATTATAGGTCAGCTCCACCGTCTCTTCGTCGTCGCCCGGGGCCTTGAGAAAAATCAGGGTGTAGCGACCGCTCTCGACCTCTTTTCTGCGTACCTCCTCGAGGCCCAGGAGATTGCAATAGAAGTGAAGCGATTCGTCGACGTCGCGAATGCGAACCATGCTGTGCAAAAAGTTCATCCATAGCCTCCTCGATAGATTGGGGTTGTCGAGCGGGAATGTAGGGTGGGGGGAGAGGGGAATCAAGGAAGGGGGCTTGTGTGCAGTGCGAGCAAGTGGGCGAGGTCACCGGGAATCGGAAGGAGAGGCATCGTGGCGGTGGTTGTGATAGATTCAGCTATTATTGTTGGTTCGATGGCCGGCGGCGTTGGAGTCCAACGCCTGCCACCGAAGTCATCGCCATCTGCTTATTTTACGGCGTGATAGAGGAATTGGGCATGGAAAATCTGATTCGAAGTTCGGCAATCAAAATAGTGCTGTGGTTGGTCGTCGGGGCCATGGTGCCTCTGGGGTGTTCCTACGACAGCGGAGCGCTCGGTGAGGTGAGCTGCGAGGAGAACACGGATTGTACGACTCCCGGCTCGGAGTGCATCAATAACGTCTGTGTGCCCGCCGACGATTCGGATGCCGGAAGAGACACCGACCCGTCGTTGGACACGGAACCACCGCTGGATACGGAACCACCGCTGGATGCGGAGCCACCGCTGGATACGGAGCCACCGTTGGATGCGGAGCCACCGCTGGACACGGACCCGTCGGAGGACGTGGATCCTGGTTGTCCGTCGGGAGAGGTCCAGTGCGACGGAGAGTGTGTCGATCTGCTGGAGGACGAGCGCCATTGTGGTGGGTGCGGCAACAATTGCTCCGGCGAACGCCCCCTCTGTGACAATGGTCGGTGCGTAGAGTGTGCGGAGCCCGCCGACTGCCAGTCCGGAGAGGTCTGTAGCGACGACGGTGCGTGCGTGGATTGTGTCGACGACGAAGACTGCGACGGCGGCGTATGCACGGCTGAAGCGCAATGTGTGGAGTGCCAGGTCGCCGAGGACTGCGGAGATATTCCGGCCTGCGAGCAACCGGTATGCTCCGCAGAAAGTTGCGGTTCAGAGCCCATATGTGACGGTTCCGACGAAGAGTGCGGGTGTGAGAGCTGTCAGGACTGTACGGCGCTAGATGGATGGGTGGACGATGGTCCGGTGTATATCTGTTGTGATGGATCGCAGGCTTGCGCCACATGCCAGGACCAGATCTACCGTCAATATAGTTGTGACGGTCACGACTGTGACTTCGAGGAGACGGACACCAGAACCGAGAGGACCGACTGTATCTCCTGCGATAGTTGCAATGGAGGAATCTGCGAGCAGAGTGAGGTCTTTTCGGCGCAGTCGGACTTCGACGTGTATCTGGAGCATCAGACGAATTGCGGTGCCACGGACTGTTCCAGTGAAGATTGTGTAACGCAGACGCCTGCGGATAACGACTTCGGCTCGTTGGGGGTCCACCGATCGGTAGGATCGTATGAAAATATGAGCGTAGACGCAGAGGCGCGGGCGTTCATCTCCTTCGATACCTCCGCCATACCGGCGGGAGCCACCGTGCAGCAAGCCACGCTTGGCGTGATGTCCATCGGTGAGCTTGAGATATCGACGGAGGCGAATTCGATCGTGGTCTATGGGGGAGGAGAGTGCATCGGTGCGAGCGTTGTCGAGGGGGCGTGGAATGCCTGCGACGTGGAAGTAGGAGGGTTTGCCACCGCCGAGGGATGGCAACAGTTATTGCTTCCCGATGCAAGCCTCGCCCAGGTGGTCAATGACGGTGGGCGAACGCAGTTTCGCATCGTCAACACCGCGAGTTGTCCAGGGATCAACGCCTGGGGGTTCGAGCCCACGTCCGAATCGCCACCGGCGTTGGAGGTGGTCTGGCATGTGGAGCCGTAGGGATTAACCCCAGAACCGGGCCAGGTCCTCGTCAGTCTCTCCGGAATGCAGAACCTCGAAGTCGAGCCCGCCGCCGGTGCGGCGGAAGCCGTAGATCGGCGGAAAGGGGCGGCTGCAGTAGCGCGACCACATCGAAAAGGTATAGGCACCTACGTCGTGAGCGACGACGTAGTCGCCGGGTTCGGGGGCGGGAAGGCGCATGCCGTCGGCGATGACGTCGCCGGAAAAGCATAAGGGACCGGCGATGGTGACGTCCGTTTCGTCGCCGGTGCGAGGAGTGCCGTCCGGGGTGTGGATGCTGAGGTGATGGTACCAATCTTCGGGGCGGTAGGCGCGGCGAAGCATCAGGTCGGCGCCGAAGTGGATGGTGGCGAGGGCACCGCCGGGGATGGGCTTTGTGTACTCCACAGGGCTTGCCGCAAAGGCGCAGGGAGCGTGGAGCCAGCGTCCGAATTCGGTGACGACGCGCCGGCTTCTGTCGAAGAGTTCGGGAACCTCGCGTCGAAGTGCGTCGGCGTAGTCCTCGATGGTTGGAGCCTCGGCGTTTGGTCGGTAGGCCACGGGGAGGCCGCCGCCGATGTCGATGGTGTCGATCTGGCAACCGTCGATATTTTTTTCGAGGTGATGGGC
>SLPW01000112.1 GCA_007131755.1 Myxococcales bacterium
TCCGTCGCGGCGACTGCCGATAGCGGGGACGCTATCGGCTCCGAAAAACCCTTCTTATGACAAGTCAGTGGTATGCTGTGTTGTCGAGATAGCCCCATAGCTCCTCGCCGAGAGTGGATACGGATCGAGTGGTTTTTTTTACAATTGTAGTTGTCGTTGTTTCCCTCCCACGGTCGACTCACTGCGTTCTATGGAGAGGGACAAAGTTAATGCGATTACCCTGCCATCACCACCACAGGCGAGCCCGCAGGCCCCATGATGTCTTGTAGCCCACCAGGCCATGGCGAACGCGGTGTTCGTCGTCGATGATATAGATGGTGGGAAAGCTGGTGATATTATAGCGCTGGGCGATGGAATCGGTGCCCAGGTAGACGGGAAAATCGATCTCTTCCTCTTCGACGAAGCGCTCGATCTGCTCGACGCTCTGGTAGTGCAGGACGACGCTGATTACCTCCAGATCGTCGTCGTTCTGCGCGCGCTCGTACATCGACGAGATGGCGCCGGACTGGACGTCGCATACGCCGCACCAGGTGGTCCAGAAGTAGACGATGGTACGCCGTGCGTCGAGATCGTGAACCTCGAGCGTCGATCCGTCGAGGGCCTCCAGTTGGGCCGGAGGTAGGGGCTCGTTGCCGCTCAAGAGATGACGCGACTGAAAGGAGGTGATCACAAATAGGGCCAGGAGCACGAAGGCGATATCCATCGTCCACCGCGTGGAGCGGCGCGAGCGCAGCCTCCGCCACAGAGAGGGGGATTCTTCGTCGGCGCCGGAGGCCGGCGATGGTGCAGCAGAAGATTCTTCGGAGGTCATGGGGAGTCCATTGTCTATCGGGTTGGTCTGGTGAGAAGAGAAAATGGAGGCGTCTGAGGCGTCCGTCTGAGGTGTCTGAAAAACGCCGGGCAGAGCGTAGGTATTTCGGAAGCCTGTCGGAGGGGTCCACCTCCCGGGCTTGATCAACGCCTCTTTCGTCGCTCAGCAAGGAGGCGCTGTACGCGGAGGCGCTGTACGCGGAGGCGCTGTACGCGGAGGCGCTGTATGCGGAGCGCAGAGCCACTGTACGCGAAAAGTGAGCGCTGGAACACGGAGCCGCGATAGAGCCCACGGAGCCTCGCTGATGACGCTGCAAACAGCTCGACGTTGATTGCTGGGCGATGGGTTGTGCTCTACTCGGCCGTACGGGGTGTGCGACGAGACTGCCGATGGCCGGGAGACCATCGTCTCCGAAAGCCCGTAGACGACCAGGACCCACTTGGCCGTACGGGGTGTTCGGCGTGGACTACCGATGGCCGGGAGACCATCGTCTCCGAAAGCCCGTAGACGACCAGGACCCACTTGGCCGTACGGGGTATGCGGCGTGGACTGCCGATGGCCGGGAGACCATCGTCTGAAGTGCAAGGGGCAGCGTTTGAGCGCACCTGTCCACCTCCCAATCCAATATATCCACTTGGCTGGGGCCGAGAAAGCCTTAGTTTGGCACAGCCCACGATGCAAGAAAGGGAAGAATCCCGAGCAGGAGTAGTCAAATGAAGAATAGCGGACGAATAACAATCATCTCCATGGCACTGGCCACAGCGCTCTTCGTCGCCCTGCCGTCGGCATACGCCGACGAGGCCGATCTGCCCTCGGTGGACGAGGTCAACGAACATCTCGACGAGTTGTACCGCTCCGAAAGCTCCCACGCCGAGTTGACGATGACCATCGTCACCGAGCGTCGGGGGACCAGAGAATTGCAGATGGAGGCCTGGACGAAGGGCGAGGACAACGCTCTATTCGTCATCCGCTCTCCGGCCCGGGAGGCGGGAACGGCGACGCTTCGCACCGAGGAGGGATTGTGGAATTACGCTCCCCGGGCGGATCGACTGGTGCGGGTCCCTACGGGGATGCTCTCCGACGACTGGATGGGGAGCCATTTCACCAACGACGATCTGGTGCAGGAGACGGCCTATCGCGAGGACTACGATGTGGAGTTGAGCTGGGGCGAGGTGGATGGCGAGCGGGTTTTGCAGGCCCGGATGACGCCGAAGCCCGAGGCGCCGGTGGTCTTTACGCGTATTGACTACGCCCTGGACGCCGAGGACTGGACCCCCATACGGGCCGAGTTTTACGAGAACGACCGACTGATTCGCACCATGGAGTTCTCCGATGTGCGCGAGGTTCAGGGACGACAGGTTCCCCACCGCATGAGGGTGCAGCCCGAGGACTCTCCCGGTGAGAGCACCACTCTGGAGTACCGGGAGTTGGAGTTCGATCTGGAGGTGGACGACGTCATCTTCACCCGCCGGGGACTGCGGCGGATTGCTCGGTAAATTCGACGTTCATCGACAACCCGACGCCCGTCACCCCGCATGGCTCCACATCTCCGTCAGCTTTTTTCGTAGCCCCGGCTGACTGTTGTTCAAGGAGCCCGGGGTCACGGACGTCGCGTTCCCGAGGTTAAACGCTTTTTTTGGAGATGAATGAATGCTGAGTCTTCGCATGGCCATACGCAACCTTCTGCGCAATCGCTGGCGCAGCGGTCTGGCCGCCGGAGGGATCGCCGTGGCCACGGCGATGCTGATCTGGAATCTGGGCTTTATCGACGGATTCTTGGACATGATGGTCCGTGGTGCAACGGACGTGGAGACGGGACATCTTCAGATCCAGGACGAGCGCTACGTCGAGCAACCGGCGACGATGGATTATTTCGAATGGAATGACGAGGTACGACAGACCGTCGAGGCGACGCCGGGTGTATTGGCCGTAACGCCGCGAATCCGGCTTTTCGGGCTCGTCGGCCACGAGGAGCGATCCCATATCGGCCGGATCATCGGCATCGACCCGGTGACGGAACCGCAGGTGACGGTAATGGACCGGGGGATCGTCGACGGGCGATGGCTCGACGAGTCGATGCCCGAGACCGGTCCGGCGGAGGTGGTGATCGGCATTGGCCTCAGCCGTACCTTGAGAGTGGGGGTGGGCGACGAATTGGTGGTGATCGCCGAGGCCGTCGACGGGTCGATGGGTGACGGACTCCTGGAGATTGTGGGGATCGTGCAGACCGGAAATTCCCGTATCGACCGCCAGGCGGCGCTGCTGCATATGGAGGAGGCGGAGTTCATCGCCGCCATGGAAGGAGCGGTTCACGAGGCGGTGGTGGCCATCGAGGATCCACCGGATGCACCAGATACGGCACGGGCCGTCCAACAGCGCCTGAACGCAGCGGGCTACGATCACCTCCGGGTGCGCCCCTGGCAAGAGGTGGAGCCGGCGCTGCACCAGATGCTGCTATATACGAATACCGCCAATTTCGTCATCTTCGCCATCATCTTCTTCATCGTCGCCCTCGGGGTGCTCAACGCCCTTCGCATGAGCGCCCGCGAGCGCTACCGCGAATTCGGAGTCATGATGGCTGTGGGGATGTCTCGGGCCAAGATGTTCTCCCTCATCGTCATCGAGGGCTTCCTGCTGGGGGTGGTGGGAGCTGCGCTGGGGGCAGGACTCGGGGCCGCGATTACAGGCTACCATTCGGTGCGCGGCCTGGATCTGAGCGGATTCGTCGATGGCGACGCCACCTATATGGGGGTGTCCTTCGCCGACCGGATCCACTTCGTGATCAGTGCCGAGACCTTGCTCCTTCCGACGCTGGGGCTGGTGATGGTCAGCGTCGTATGCGCACTTTGGCCTGCCCTTTCAGCGACTCGACTCGTCCCACGCGACGCCATGTCGGGGAGGGATTGAAATGATTGTACGTATCGCATGGCGAAATCTGTGGCGAAATAAGAGCCGCACGGCGATCATCCTGTCCGCCATCGCTTTCAGCTACGGGTTGATGTTGATGATGTTCGGCATCGCCGACGACAGCTATCGAGAGATGGAGGACGGGATCGTGGAGGCCGTGGGAGGCCATCTGCTCATCCACGGCGACGGCTACTGGGATTTTCCGACCGGAGGGTACGTCGTCGACGACGTGGAGGCGCGTCACGCCGAATTGGAACAGACCCCGGGAGTGGAAGCGGTGGCCCATCGGATCATCGGCTACGGGCTGCTGGGAACGGCCGCCACCAGTGAGGGGGCGCAGATCCTGGGGATTAACCCCGACGACGAGAGAGCGTTCTTCAATATCGAGGACAAGATCGTCGAGGGCGCATACTTCGGTGGAGAACGGGACAACCCCATCGTAATGGGAGTGGACGACGCCCAGACCCTCGGGGTTGGAATCGGCGATCGGGTGGTGGTCACGGCCTCGGATATCGACGGCGACGTCGCCCGAGGGCTGTTCTACGTGGACGGATTGGTTCGAGGAGCGGCGGGACAGGCCGCAGAAGGCCGGGCATACGTCGAATTCGATACTCTGCAGCGAATGCTGGGCTACGGTAACGGCGCCACCCAGATCGGAGTGCGCCTCGTCGACGGAGACGACCGACATCAGGTGGCACACACACTGCGCGCCGACTACGAAGAGCTGGGTCTGGAGGTATTGACCTGGGACGAGGCGGTCCCCGAATTCGTGGGCCTCATCGAGATGGACGAGGCTTTTACCTACATCTACGTCCTCATCATCATGATCATCGTCATCCTGGGGATCACCAATACCTTCTTGATGGCCGTCATGGAGAGGGTGCGCGAGATCGGATTGTTGAGCGCCCTGGGGCTTACGCCGCAACGCATCGGCGCTCTGATCATGGTGGAGACCGTATTGCTGACGCTCATCAGCATGACCATTGGACTGGGAATCGGGTTGGCAGGTCATTTCTATATGATCAACGTGGGCATCGATCTGGCCGCCGTGGCCGGGATGGAGATCGAAGTGGCAGGACTGGAATTGGGGGATATGGTCATCCACTCCTATATCGATCTGGGGCGCTGGATCGTGGGGTCGGTGGCGATCTTTTTATTCGTCTGCGCCAGCGCACTATATCCAGCCTGGAAGGCAACGAGACTGGCGCCGGCAGAGGCGATGCGATTTTACGAATGAGCGGTGCAATCGAAGTGATGCGATTTTAGGAATGAATGGAGCCGAAGATGACAGATGATATGAAGATCGAAGATCCGGCAGGCGACAGAGCTCTCATCGAAGTGCGCGATGTTCATCGCATCTTTCACGACGGCGCCGTGGAGGTCCACGCCCTTCGCGGAGTGGATCTGGATGTGGAGGCCGGAGAATTCTCCGTCCTCGCCGGGCCATCGGGCTCGGGAAAGACGACGTTGCTCAACGTCATCGGCTGTCTGGATCGGCCCACCAAGGGCACGGTCCACATCGGCGGCATCGAGGTGTCGGACTTCGACCGAAAGAAGGCCGCCGAATTTCGGCTGCGCAATATCGGCTTCGTCTTCCAGGCCTATAACCTCATCCCCGTATTGTCGGCCTACGAGAACGCAGAATTCGTAATGCTATTGGAGGGAATCGATCGCGAGGAGAGAAAAAAGACGGTGGAGGGCTTGTTGAGTGAGGTAGGCCTGGAGGGAATGTTCGATCGCAGGCCCCACGAACTCAGCGGAGGCCAGCAACAGCGGGTAGCCGTCGTGCGTGCCCTGGCGGGCCATCCCATGGTGGTCCTGGCCGATGAACCGACGGCGAACCTGGACAGCAAGGCGTCGGAAGACCTTCTGGATCTGATGTACGGGCTCAACCAGGAGCACGACGTCACATTCTTGTTCTCCTCTCACGATCCGGCGGTCATCGAGCGCTGCTCGCGGGTGATCCGCCTCGACAGTGGGGAGGTGGTGGCCGACGAACGAAAGGGGGAGGAATGAGGAGGGGGAAGAAAGCGGCGTTATTCCTCGCAGCCCTGGCCACGGGTTGGCTGGGCTCAATGGCGACGGCGACGGCACAATTCGAGCTGTGGCAGACGGAGGATACCTTCGCAGAGTTGAACGCCAATCTGCAGATCTTGACGGCCTATCTGGATATGGGCGATCTGGCTCGATTGAGCGCCATGACCGACGAGGAAGCGGCCATCCCGCAGGACGTGGGAATGGGGGGAGCCGTGGGAAGACTGGAGTGGCATTTCGATCTGGGACGTCGGGTCGACGTGGACGTGCATAACCGCTTCTTCTGGCAGACCTCGCCACTATTGGCCGCACCGGACGTGGTCGACGAGGAGGACGCCCTGCTTACGGGCTTCGACGTCAGTGCGGGAGCAGATCGACGGGTGGATACAGAGTTAACACTCGTCGACGGCGACACCACTCGACTCACCCACGATCTGGACCGCCTGGTGGTTTCGATGTACTTCGGCGCCGCCGACGTCTATCTGGGCCGTCAAGCCATCCGATGGGGAGTCTCCGATCTCTTCGGTGTGTCCGATCGCTTCGCTCCTCTCAGCCCCTTCGAGTTGGACACCCTACAGCGGCGGGGCATCGACGCCGCCCGGGTCATCACACACCTGTCGCCGAGCCTGGAGCTGGATTTCGTAGCCGCAGACCGAGGCGAAGGGGAGCCGATCGCCCTTGCCGGAAGGCTGGAGTATTTCGGAACCGACGTCGACGCCTATATAGCCACAGGTCGGTTCTGGAATCGATTGAGCGCCATGAGCGGAATCAGTTATCTGACGGGCAATTGGAAATTCTTCGGCGAAGGGGAGGCGCTGTGGAATCTGGACGATGATGAATTTGACCGGCCCCGGGCAACCGTCGGTGCCCAGCGGGTGGGGATGAATCACCAGATCGGCCTGGAGTATCACTTCAACGGCTTCGGAGTCGCCCCGGGAGACGACTACGCCCTGGCTTTTTTCCAGCCGCCACCGGAGGTGGAGCGCGGCGAGACCTATTTTCTGGGCCGGCACTACGCGGGGGCCACGGGAATGTATATGTCGGACGCCGGATGGGGCGCCGGGGGAGGGGCGATCGCCAATCTCACAGATCCGAGTGTGGTCGTCTTTCCGATGCTGGAATACGAGATCGAGGAACAATTCACCGTCGCCGCCGGCGCCTATATCGGCTTTGGCCGGGGAATTGACCTTCCGGAGCCGGAAAATGGACAGGCAGATCAAAACGGTCAAGGGCAGATGATCTTGCCCTCGGTACCCACGGAGTTCGGAGCGACGCCGGATATGTATTTCTTGCAGATGACGGCGTTTTTTTAAGGGTAGGACGACTCCTCTTCGGCTCAATTCCTGTAGACGAAAAAATCCGGAAAGTGCGAGGGATGGTAATCAAACCTCCGCCGGTCTGTTCATCGGCAGGCCAGCTCGGAGATCACCATTCCTTCAAAATGAGGAGAATACGATGAGTGTAAATGTGCAAGATGACAAATCCCTTCAACTTCAAAAGAGCATCAAACAGATCATAGATGCGATCGCCGATGGGCGCTACAGCATGGCCGGCTTTGAGTTGGGCCATGTCAACTCGCAATGCGAGCAGCAGCTTCCGCGAGATGTCTACCTGCAGGTGGAAGCCGTCATCTCGACGGCCATGGTAGCCCTCGAGGATCGAGAGGTCGCCGACGGGGCCTCGGACTCGAAGAGCTGAAAGAGCTCTTCGAGATTCATGCTCAAGAGGCGTTGAGTCTCCCAAAAAGAAAACGGCGCTTTCTCCCTGCGGAGAAAGCGCCGTTTTCGTCGCTGACCAAACTTCGAGACTCACTTTCTATATTTCAACGTGTGCTCGGCCAGACTCTGAAGGCTGTCGTCTTCGTGGGTGCGGGCGATCTCGTTGAGAAGCTCGATGGCTCCCTGGTGGTCGGTCCACCGAAAGGAGCGGACCACCCGTTCGCGAACCCGACGATCCTCGTCTTCGAGGCCCTCTTTGATGGTCTCGAAGAGCTGGTCGTCACCCTCTTCGAGAAAAGCGGCGCCGAGGACGAAGTAGGCCATGGCGCGAATGCGGTCGATCTCTTCGCCCGTCAATTCGAGGAGGGCCTCTTTGACGTCGGGCTCTTGAAAGTTTCCGAGCAGCGAGGTGGCGCGCCAGCGCTCGAATTCGGTGGCGTCCTCATCGGTAGCGCGATCGATGAGGCGCTCCGTGATGTCGGGAAAGCGCTCCTCGACGATCTGGATATCGGGAAGGGTATGAATGCCGCGGACCAATTGGTCGAAGGCGGTGTCGTCGTCGAGCTGATCCGTGGCGATCTGGTGGTCGTGATGGCCCTCGGCCGGCGACTGAGCCAGCGCGGGTGCGGCCATCAACGCGACGAAGAGGATGGCGAGGCTGGTGATGCGAAATAAGCGCTTCATGATAAGACTCCTGAAAATCAAACAGCGTTGCTGTCGAATTGGGGGTACCGGGTTCTGAGTAAGGGCTCCTCAGTACACCCATGGGTTTTTACGCATGACCCGGCCCTGCCATTCAGACATAAGGTCTCCACTACCGGAGGCGTGCATCAGATAAGAGGGGTCGTCCTCCGCAGTATCTGGCAGCGGATCGTGAGCGGGCATTCCGGGGATGAAAGTGATATTTTCCGTCGTGTGAAAGAGGCCCAAATAATGGCCAATCTCGTGGGCCGTGACGTGGGCGATGCCCGGTGCGCCCATGGCGCTGGAAGAATCTACGTCGACGGCGACGCCGCTTCGGGGGGTGCCGTCGACGATCATGGGCCCGGGGATGCCGCCGGAGATTCCGAGGATGCCGCCTCCCATCTGCTGGTTGTACTCGTTTCCGTCCTGGATGAACCCGAATCCGCTATCAATTCCCTCCACGAAGAAGACGCTCGGTCCTTCCAATTCGGCCCGTTCGGACTTCGCAAAGAGCTGGGCCAGCTCGCCGGTGCCGCTCTGGATCCCGCCGACGACGCGATAGTTGGGGTCGGCGTCATGAAAGGCGATATCTCCGATGTCGATATGGACCTGGTCGTAGATCTCGTCCATGAGGGCGACCATATTCTGAAAATCGGGATCGTCCGGGGCATTGTCGGCGGTCCAGCCGCCGGCGCCGGTAAAGAAGAAGTTTAGATCGAGCGTCCCCGACGAGGGCGCTCCCGCGGCGTCGACCTTGCCGTGAATGGTCAGGCGTACGGTCGCGACGTTGAGGGTCTCGCCGATACCAGCCGTGGCCGACTGGGCGCCGACGCGCATCGAATGGGTGCCGGGATCGACTTGAGAGGCGGGGTTGTTGGGCGCCAGAGTGGCGAAGGCGCCGGGATCCATCATCAGGCGATTGTTGCATCCATCGGCGCAGATAGGCATGCCGCCGCTCTCCCAGCCATCGGGGACGATCTCGAAGCCGTCGGGGCCGATCCATCCGGTGATGAAGTACATCATCGTCGGCGGGCCCTCACTGACGGTGACGGCGATGGAGTTGATCCCATCGGGAGCGTCGAATTCGACGACCTCCGAGTAACCAGAGCTGTCGAGGGCCAGCGTATCGTCGAAGAGCACCACATAGTCCGACTCTCCCGGCGGTGGACCCGTATCGTCTCCTCCTGAGGGACCTGTGTCGTCTCCCGTGTCGTCTCCTCCCGAGGGACCGGTATCGTCTCCCCCGGACGGACCAGTGTCGTCTCCTCCCGAGGGGCCGGCATCATCATCCCCACCGGGGATGATCTGCTGGGATCCTTCGTCGTCGGAACACCCCATCAGGGGCGCCGCCGCCAGACCGGAAACCATGACGATGATCAAGCCTAGTCGAATTTTGTTGGAGCCCTTCATCATTTTATCCTGCGAACTTAAGGAGATGTAACATCGAACTCGTCGGCGAGGAGACCGAGTGGGTCATTGGCGGATTATCTGAAAGTGGAAGTGAGTATCCATTCTAAGTCCGACAGGATAGTGACCACATTTTCGTGGGTCAAGAAGAGGAGATTTTGCCTTTTGAATGGCGAACATCGAGTGCGATGAGCTGCGAAAAGATTGCGAAATTCCTTATCCAGTCTGACATTCAGATCAGGGTGCTCCGAGAGGTCCCGGGGCAACTCCGAAGACCCATTGCAACCACTGGTTGTTCGCAGGACGGTGTCGTAACTTTACTTTGGCGACGGAGCGTGCATCATGGACCGGGGAATCCTGTGAGCAGGTCAGTCGATGGAACAAATCGTGCACGTTATATTGGGTTGCGCGAGGAGAGAAGTAGCAGTCAAAACCGACGGAGCCACGGAAAACCGGTGAGTTCGAGCCAGGAGCAAACACAGGCATTGTTGGGGTCGGTGCTGGAAGGCAAGTACCGTCTGGCGCATGAATTGGGTGCCGGGGGAATGGGTGTGGTCTACCTCGCCGAGCACGAGACGATCGAGCGCAAGGTGGCGATCAAGGTGCTCCATCAGCAGTTGGCCAGTGATAGATCCGTGCGCCGACGGTTCGAAACCGAAGCAAAGGCCATCGCCCGGCTCAAACACCCCAACTGCGTGATGCTCTACGAGTTCGGATATTCCAACGAAATCGAAGCTCTCTTCGCCGTCTTCGAGTACGTAGAGGGAAAGTCGCTGGAATCCTGGGTGGGTCAGGCGCTACCTGTAGGAGATGTGGTGCAATTGGGAATCCAGGTCGCGAGCGGAATCGGCCACTCCCACGACAACAACATCATCCATCGCGATCTGAAACCCGAGAATATCATGATCGCTCCCAATGGGGGCAAAGCGGGATTCGAGCTGAAGTTATTGGACTTCGGGATTGCTCGCATCGCCGAGGACGACGAAAAACGAACCCGGCTGACCCAGATGGGCCAGATGTTCGGGACTCCGCCCTATATGAGTCCGGAGCAGGTTCGTGCGAAGCTCAACGTCACCCACGCCACGGATATCTATTCCATCGGCGTGATCATGTACGAGATGCTCGAAGGGGAGTTACCCTTTCTGGGGGATACGCCCATCGAGACGGTGATGATGCACCTCAACGAGGAGGTGCCCCCCTTCAGCCGCAAAGGGATTCCGAAAGAGCTGTGCGATATCGTCATGCGCTGTCTGGAAAAGGATGCGCAAGATCGTTTTGAGAGCTGCGAAGAGCTGGCAGAGGCATTGAGGGGGCTCGAGATCGGCGACGAGGCGACATCGTTGCTGGCTGCACCCTACACAGCAAAAATTTCTGCTCCCTCCGCAAAAGACGAGCTCTCGGAGGATGGTGAGGAAAGCGATACCGGCCGGGACGCCGACGAAGATATCGCCAGCGGACCGACACTTCTGGCAGGATCGACGGCCGAGGATCTGGCGGAAGCGGAAAAAGAGAAGGAACCGCCCAACGAGTCACACACCGAGTCACAAGACTCGCAGATTTCACAAGAGGCCAGCACACCTCCGTCCAAGGAGGTAACCACTCAAGATGTGATGAACGACGAGGAGTTCGAGGGGGCCTTTCCTGCCGGACGGCCGACTCTGATCGTGGGGGCGATCGTGGCTCTGGTATTGGTCGTCGGCGGTGTGCTCGCCATCGTCGTCTTGACGAGCACCGATCCGGAGACGTCGGCGGATGCCGACGAAGAGGTCGCCGTGGCCAGTGACACCTCCTCCGAAGACGAGCGCCGGGCAAACTCCAATCGGGACGATGAAGTACCGGAGGAGGAATTAGCAGCGGTAGAAGACGATCCCGACGGTGATGATGATGTGGACACCGACGACGACGCGGGAGACGAAGAAGTGGCCGGTGACGATGATGCCGATGAAGAGGGCGACGAGGAGAGGGCTTCCGACGACAGGGGCACAGCAACAGAGCAGCCCGCCACGGAAGCCTCCCCTTCCACGTCTGGTTCCACACAACCGGAGCCGACGCCCCCACCGCAACAAGATCCTCCTCCCCGACAACCGGAGGAAGAACCGTCGAGCCCCTCAGCACCGGACGCCATCACCCTTCCAGGGCCCGACGATAACGACAATGACGACGACGGACCCACCCAGGTTCCGGAGGGCATCGGACTGCCCGCCCCGAACTGAGCAAGACAACGGAGAAAATCGTGGCAAAGACGTATGATCGAATATGGTGGTGCACACTCTTCGTGATGACAGCAGTACTTTTCGCCCATTCGTCGGTGGTCTGGGCCGGTGAACCGGAGATGGGTGGTGAAGAGGATATGGTCGACGTCGACGACGAGGACAGCGACGCCTATCAAAAGATGCTGGAGCTCAGTGCTCAGGGAAATCAATACTACGCCGAGGGGCGCATTGAAGATGCCGCTGCCACGTACGAAGAAGCCTACACCACTTATCCTCAGCCCATCTTGCTGAAGAACCAGATGATCACTCGCTTTTTACTCGACGAGTGTGAGATGGCCATCGAGTTCGGGGGAAAATTCCTCGAATCCGGTGAAGGAAGCGACCAGGACCGAAACGACGTGGAGCAGGTCTTTGGAAATTGTTCGCTTGCCCTGGCCAAAGAGGCTGCCGAAGACGAGGATTACGCCCGTGCACAGCATTGGCTGGACTACGGAGAATCCTATTATTATCAGGCGGGAAATCAGGAAGAGGCCACAGCCCTGCGTCAACAGGTTGATGAACGCATCGCCGACATCGGCGATCCGGGAGAGTACGATCCGTCGGTCCACGACGATGGTGGATCAAACACCCTGGCGCTGACCGGGTGGGCGCTGACCGGTCTGGGAGTGGTGAGCCTTGCCGGCGGAGGAATCTGGACCCTTCGCTGGAATAGCAAGGTCAGCGATATGGAGTCTGCAGAGACCAGACAGGATTTCGACGAAAGGCGGGCCGAACTCGTCGACAGCTACAGCACTGCACGGTGGGGGATACCGACCCTGTACGGAGTGGGGCTGACGGCTGTGGGCGCCGGAGTGGGACTGCTCATCTGGTCATCCAACACAGGTGGCGAGGGCACGGCATCCCTGCAACCCGTCTTCGACGGCGATGTGACGGGAGCGACGTTCTCCGTCAGGTTCTGATCGTGCAATCCTTGAGACTACTCGGCACGGCGTCGGTGGCAAGGTCAAAGCGTGATTTCGGCCGACGGAGCCTGGCGAGGGAGTCCGGGGTCGTGATGCGTTAGACGTTGGATAAATCGTCGTCCACTTCTGGAAGGATCCCCTTACGACCATAGAAGAAGCCATTTGAGCTGCGCCGGAGTCCAACTTCGGCGCAGCTTTTCTTTTTTGCCCACCATTTTCGGCGTCCTCGGCTCGTGCCGAAGCCCATGGCGAGGCCAATGATGACGCCCTGATCTTGGGTTCGCCGAAGGACATCAATGACATCGATGTCACAGGGGGGTAGACGTAGAGAATGAAAAATTATTCAATGAAGGCACAAGCTTTGCAAAACGCTACCAGCGGACCGAAAAGAATGATGGTTTCTCCACCGGCGCAGATAAACGGGAGTGACAAAATGAGACGAAGAATCTGGATGCCCCTGTTGGCCTCGACGTTGATACTGGCGGGATGTGGTTCCGATGAGATGGGGTACGGCCCGGTCCCGTCTAATGAAGGGAACTACAACCACGACGACATCTGGAATGACGACGATCCGTCAGGCCCGGGTGACATCGATGACGACGACGACGACGACGACGATGACTTCGAGGCCGAGGAAGAGGAATTTCTCGTTCAGCAGGTGGCCTCGACGGACAGCTACGTCTTCGTGCCCAACCAGGCCGATCACAGCGAGACGGTGGCCATCATCGACGGCTGGGAGTTTACGGTCCATCCCGTGCGGGTGGGCCTGCAGCCGAGCCATGTCGTAGCAGCCGAAGTGGAGGACCAGGGCTCGGTGGCCTTCGTGTTGAGCGGCGCCGAGCCCACAGTGGCGGTGGTACGGGCCGATCAGGGTCAGGGAGCGAGCCGGGCCGACGTACAGATGCTGCGCGTTCCTCACGAGGTCAACGAGCTGGCCATCTCTCCCGACGGACGCCACGTTCTGGCGTTCATCAACCCCAATAAGCCCATTGACGACTCGGCCAGCGCCGCCTCTCTGCAGTCGATGGCGATGATCCGCCTCGGCGACGAGCCGGGACAAGATCGGGTCTTCGAATTGTCGGTGACTCGTTTCATCGACGATATCGGCTTTTCAGACGACAGTGCCCGGGCCTACGTGGTCGGTGAAGAGGGAATCAACCTCATCGAGCTCGAAGAGATCAAGGGCGATGCCTTCATCTCCCACATCGAGCTCGATCTGGCGGGAGAGCTCTTTCCGCCGCAGGACCGGGAAGTGGTCTTTTCGTCCGACGGGGCAACAATGGCGATGCGCACCAGCCAATTCGCGGGGGTGGGCATCTTCGAGTTGAACGTCGAGGAAGCCCGGGTGGAGGCGGAGAAGCTGATCGAACTCGACGGGGTTCCCACCGACGTGGACCTCATAGAATACGACGATGGCTCCATCGATGTCGTCACCGCTCTTCGCGACGATGAGCAGGTGGTATTGATCGACGTAGAAGAGGCTTTTGAGGCCAATGAGGAGGACGACAGCTTTCTGCGCGTCGTCCCCACGGAGGGAATCGACGCCGGGATCGCTCGGGTCACCCCGGACCACCGATCACTGGTGCTCTACTCCACCCTGCCCGCCCTTCCGGTGGTGGGACTTCTGGATCTGGAGACGGAGACGGTCCAGTCCTACAACCTTCGCAATCAGATCCGCAGCCTCGAGATCTCCTCTGACGGGCGTACGGCGGTGGTCGTCCACCGTGCACAGGATGATGTCTTACCCTCCCACGATCCGGAGGAAGAGTTTCGCCGTGGCGAGGGGGTCACTCTGTGGGACCTGGAGAGCGGCTATCGGCGACCCATTGGCCTTCGGGGTCATCCCGAGGAGATCGCCATGATCGATGACAGCGCCGGAACCCCACTGTTGTATTTGATGCTCGTCGACAGTGAGCCCACCAAACAGGGCCTGGAGCGCATCAACCTCAACAGCTTTGGCACCGACTTCGCATGGCTCCCCCGCCGCCCCACCCAGCTCGGCGCCGTGGGTGAGCAGATCTTCGTCAGCCAGATGGAGTCCACGGGAAGGATCACCTTCTTCGACGTGGACACTCAGGAGCAGCGCACCGTGAGCGGATACGAACTAAATGCGGGAATTCAGTGACAGCCTTTGATCGGGCATGGACCGAATATCGACGATTGAGGAGAGGAAAATGAGGACGATACAGTTCAATTCGGCAACAACGATGACAGCCCTATTGGCATTGGCAATGCTCTTTATGACGGGCTGCGCTGCCCAGGATGAGGGGATGATCGGGGCGCCCGAGGATTCCGATGAAGGCAACCAGGACTGGAATCAGGGCCAGGACGCCGGCGCGGGTTGGGAAGGCGACGCCGGCGATCCCCTGCCGCCGCCTCCGGATGAGGATCCGGAAGAATACGACTTCTCCATGCCCGCCATCGTCGACCACAACGTCTATATCGCCAATAAGGCGCTGGACTCGGTGGCCGTTATCGACAGCCGCAACCTGGGAATCCGTACCGTCCTGACCGGCCACCGCCCCACGGAAGTGGTCGGGCCTGCCCATGGCAGCAGCGACGGAGACACACGGGCGATGGTCCTCAACGAGGGGAGCAGCACGGTGACCGTCATCGATCCCACCGATCAGTCGACGGCCCACCTTCCGGTGCTCGGCGACTCCAACCGCATCGCCATGGCCCCCAGCGGAGACCGAGCCGTGGTGTGGTTCGATCCCGATCACGACGATACGGATCAACTGGCGGGCAACCTCTCGGCGGTCTCCGTGGTGACCTCTGATGACAGCTACCAGGTGTCGGTGGGATTTCGAATTCGGGACGTACGCTTCGACTACGAGGGCAACCGTGCGCTCATCTTCTCCAATGACGGGGTGAGCGTGCTGGAGTTGGACACCATCGACGGTGACCGCTTCGTCCAACCCCTGGAGGTCATCCCCGAAACCCACTCGGATGAACATCTTCGGGACCTGCGCCTGGAGACGACGTCGAACGGAAATTTCGTGGTAGCCCACCGGGCAGACCGCAACTTCCTGCTGGTCACGGACGTGGCGGCCGAAGAGTCCTACGCGCTTTACCTTCCTGCCCCCCCGACGGGAGTAACCTTTCGGGAGACAGAAGAAGCGACGGAACTTTTGGCCGTAATTCGATCTGACGGCACGATGCTTCGAGCCTCCGTCCCCGAGGGATTGGAGGAGATGGCAATGGCCCAGCAGGGGATCAATCAGATCAACGGAAACGGCGACAACGGCGACGACGGCGACAACGGCGACAACGGCGACAACGGCGACAACGGCGACAACGGCGACAACGGCGACAACGGCGACAACGGCGACAACGGCGACGACGGCGATAACGGCGACGACGGCGATAACGGCGATAACGGCGACGACGGCGA
>SLPW01000609.1 GCA_007131755.1 Myxococcales bacterium
GGCCTCGACGCCAACGCCCTGCTCTATGCCGAGGGGGGCTATCTATACTGGAAGAGCCGGGGAGCACAGTGGATCGACGACGGCCAATCCGGTCAGGATTTCGGTGTATTGACCCTTCTGGAGGATGAGCTTCCCTGGGATTGGGATCGGATGAAGTCAATGGCCGCCTTCGTCGATGGGCTGGACGAGCCGGCCAATCCGCTGGTCAGGCAGATGAGGAGTGTGGCCACGGGCCTAAAGGATATCGATGCCTATCTGGAGATGGCCATGGACGATGGGGAATTCCATCGCCTGTATATTCCCGGTGAAGTCTTTCACGACAGCGGTCTGGCCCTGCAGTTGGGGCCGGCGGAGTTGTCGATGTTGCGGGCGTTTATCGCCCTGACGAGGGGAGCGGCCTATTTTGTGGAGGCCTACGATCACGAATGGACGCTGGAGGGAGCGTTCGGGGCCTGGCGACATAACGTGGGGCTCGACCACTCCAGCTATGTGCCGGGATTCGGAGCTGCAGACTATACGGTAGATTATCTAGACGGCCATCTGTTGAGAGAAGTGACGAATCCGGATCGACTGGCGGCGTCGCGCCTGGCGCTTCGCGAGGGGATCGGCCATCTGCGACAGGCGCTTCATCTGGGGGTGGAGCAGAGCTATTCGACGACGCTGGCCTGGGAGAAGCTCGATGGGGAAGAAGCCTTCGAGATGGATCAATTTTTGGAGGCCATGGAAGATGCCCTCGATGGTCCGACGTCGCTTCCCCACGCCGATGGAGTGACCGTCGATCTGTCGCCGCTATTCGAGGACGGCGGGCGCCGTTTGGACAAGGAGATCGACTGGTTTGAACGCCACAGCCCGGCGGAGGGGTTGTTGGACGCTTCGGAGACCCTCGAGGAGGTGAGCGCTCACTGGACGATCAGCGAAGAGGCGCTATATGCGTTCTTTCTCGATGGCATCGTAGACCCTCTTCCACAGAGCGACGACGAAGCGTTGACCCTTCTTGCAGGACCCCATGGAGGGGTGACGGCATTTCTGGAAGTGCTGCTTGGCGAGTATCTGCAGAAGGTGGAAGGCGTCTATATGCAGACGCGGTAAGCGAAGTCTCTTTTGAGTTGTGGCGGCCCGTTCAACCGGCCATCAAGATCAACCCCACCCCGACGGACATCACCAGGGCTCCCAACAGGCGGCGACGGATATCGCGTTCGCCGAAGAAGAAGTAGCCGGCGGCGATGGCGGCGGTGACGCCGACGGCGCGCTTGACGGTCTCTACGTACGCGACGTCGATGAATTCGTAGGACGTAAGCTGTAAGACCATGGCGCCCACGGCAAATAGTCCTCCCAGGATCAACCACAGGGGAATGGCCTTAAACTCTTCGACCAGGGGGCGAAACGAGCTGTCGTGGATGCGGCGATAGACCAGAAAAGCAAGCCCCACACTGCCGGCGAGGAACATGGTATGCCACATGGGGCTGGTCATCTCCGAGGCCTGTTTGTCCAATACGGGGGTGATGCTCCACAACAGGGCCACGATGAGCATGTAGAAGCTTCCTCGCTCCGTCCACAGCGCTTTCAAGGGGGCCAGGATTCCGTCGTCTTCGTCACCGGGGTTCATGAAAAACGCTCCCAGACAGACGATGACGATTCCCACCCATCCGGCGGTGGTGGGGATCTGGCCGAGGACGATCAGAGCGGAGATGGCGGTAAAGACGGGAGTAAAGGCCAGGTAGGGAGTGGTCAGGCTCAAGGGAGAGATCTGGACGGCGCGAAGAAAGAGGAGGTTGGCGGCCAGATTCAAGACGATCGAAAGGGAGGTGGGGGCGAAATAAAGCCACTCCAACTCGGGATAGCCCACAAGAAGGGTGTCGTAGACGGCGCCGTCGCCGTCGACGACAGAACCGGTAATAAGAAGGGGGTTGAGAAAGAGGATATGCAATAACATCAACCCCGCCACGGCACCGGTGGCGGTCATTTCGCGGCCCAGCTTCTTACGAGAGATATCGAGGGCGGCCCAGAAGAGGGCGCAGAAGAGGGCCAGAAGAAAGCCCAGCGTAAAGTCGGTGGCCATGGGTACTGCTTGGAGAGAAGGGGGACAGGACGGGTGGCGATCCACAAAAGCGAGGCGATAATAGTCCTCTGTGCGTTGACGTCCACTCCCTTGTGAAGAATCAGGGATCGGCGATGGAATTGCCGTCGGAAGGGGCAGCGGTTATGTTGTGCGCCGCAGCTCCAGAACTGCAGCGGCAACGGAGAGCGCAAGTGAGTGAAGATACACCGCAATTCGATCCCTCCTCCGATGGCGGAGAAGGACCCCAGGCATCGTCGCAGAATGTGTCGAAGCTGATGCTGTGGGTGGGAGTGGCGGTGATGTTGCTGCCGGCGGGGATTCCGCTGTATTTCGCTCTGGGCGCCGAAGATGGCGGTGCCATCTTGCTCTTTGCCCTGGCGGCAGGAGTGGCGGTGGTCAATATGTTGTTGGTTTTTGGCCTGTGGCGGTGGATGAACTCGCTGAGCGCCGAATCGGAATAGGTCGCGTCGTCGAGATTGTTGAGGCGTCGCAGACCGACGAAAATTTTCCCTTCCCGAAAGTAGTACTCATGTCCCAACCCAGCGAAGTAAATGGGGAAGAAGTCGAGCTTTCCATCGTCATTCCCATCTATAATGAGCAGACCATTCTCGAAGAGGCGGTGGAGGAGTTGGTCGCCAGTTTCAGGGATGACCCGAGATTGCGTGAACGCTCCTACGAGTTGATTTTGAGCGAGAACGGCTCCACGGATGCCACGGTGGAGATAGCGCAGCGGCTTGCGGAGCGTTACGAGCCGGTACGACTGCTTCGTACGGGTCGCCCCGATTACGGGCTGGCCTTGCGGCGCGGCATTCGCAGCGCCAGAGGGGAGATCGTATTATGTGACGAGATCGATCTATGCGATACGGATTTTCACGCCCGGGCGCTGCAGCGGATCGAGGAGGAGGGGTTTGACCTGGTCATCGGCAGTAAGGCTCTGGACGGCTCTCGCGATCAGCGCCCGATGTATCGAAGAGCGGCCACTCGGGTGCTCAACGGGTTATTTCGCGTGTTGTTGGGGTTTCATGGAACGGATACCCATGGGCTCAAGGCCTTTCGACGTGCCCGCCTGCTGGAGGTGGTCGACGCCTGCGTGGTCAACCGCGATCTCTTTGCGAGCGAATTCGTAATCCGAAGTGAGCATATGGATATACGGATGATCGAGATCCCGGTGCGCATTGCAGAAAAGCGTCAGCCCTCGGTTCATCTCTTTCGCCGTGTCCCCCATGTCCTCAAGAATCTGGGGCGCCTGGTATGGGTGATTCGCATCGCAAATCGATGAAGGGGCCAAAAGCTGCAGCCACGCCGGTGCTCGAGGGCGACGCCAATGTATCGATCGATGTGGATGCGCTCAATTGCTATCGCCGTATTCACGGGCTTGAAGAAGTGAAGTGCAAGGGGGGAGATCCGCTGTGGACAAAGGGGCTTCGCCGGGCGACGTCACTGCTCGCCGAGGTGGGGATTGGGGCGACCTTCTTCGTCGTGGGTAGGGATCTGGAGGAGTCGGTCCACCACAACATTGCACGGGAGTTGGTAGATCAGGGCCACGAAGTGGCCAATCATACGTTGGACCATCCCTATGACCTTCGCCATCTGTCGCGGTCGGAGATTGCACGTCAGATCGAAGAGGCCGATCGGAGTATCGAAGAAGCCACCGGTCAAAAGCCGGTGGGCTTTCGCACGCCGGGATATAATGTGGATGCCGGAGTTATCGCCTGTTCCCGGCGTGCCGGACATCGCTACGACGCCTCCATCTTTTCCTGTCTGTCCTACTGGATGGCGAAGGCGGCGGTGATGCGATGGAGGAGGCTTCGCGGTGACGAAAGCGGAAGCTCTCTCACCGATCCTCGAACGTTGCTCGCCCCGGGTCGACCATATTTTCCCGACCGCGTTGATTGCTGGAGGGCATCTTCGAAGCCCGAGGGCTACGTAGAGATCCCGATGGCCACGACGGCGCTCAGGACCTTTCCCATCATCGGGACAAGTCTGCACCTGATGGGTGTGGCCGGGATCGAGAGGCTGTGGCCCTGGTTGAATCGCAGCTTCCCCCATTTTTTCAGCCTCGAGATGCACGCCATCGACTTCGTCGACGCTCGGGATGTAGCCCACGAAGAGGACGCGGAACTATTGGTCCGCCGTCAGCCCGATCTGCGCATTCCCTGGACGAAGAAGAGAGAGCGATACCGGCGTATCTTCACTCGTCTGGCCGAAGAGCGACGTCCGGTGACGCTGGCGCAGGCGACGGCGTCGGTTGGGGGGCGGGGTGTGATCCAGCTTGATCGGTTGTAGGACTCAATGTGGTCGTTCCCGTCCTGGCCCCGGCCCGGTCCCTGGCCCTGGCCCGATTTTGCTTCGCGTCGGCAAATCACGTTTGGGCAACCATTTCCCTCCGGAGGGAGGAGGAAAACCCGGAAAAAACAACAACAAAGGAC
>SLPW01000055.1 GCA_007131755.1 Myxococcales bacterium
AGCCCTGGCCCGTCCTTTGCTGTTGTCTTTTAAGGAAGTGCGGGTTTCTACCGAACCCGTGGGGAAGGGGGATCGATTTCCGTCGGTAGTAGTTCCCTGGCCCGGGCCCGAAGTAATCCCTGCCCATGTCCTTGCCCTTGCTCGCAGTCTTGGAGTGGGAAAAGGCGGGCCGGGGCGAGGGCCGGGGGAAAGGCGGGCCGGGGCCAGGGACCGGGGGAATCGGCCACATTGAGTTCGACTACCGATCGAAGGTGGGTCACACTCCGTGGGGAATCGATGTCGATCACATCCGCTCACCGTGAGCGGGCAAGTTGCGTTGGCGAGGCGTGCAGGGAATTGGCACCAACCATGCGCAGTTGTCACAGACGCAAGGGCTGCGGTATGGCTTTCTTCGTAGCCGTCCACCAAGGCAAGAGACATTGCGAGCCCCATGTCCTACGAAAGATTTATCGCCTTACGTCATCTGCAGAGCCGCGAACGCGGATTTGTGTCAACGATAACGGTGATCGCCATTTTGGGGGTCTTTCTGGGGGTGATGGCGTTGACGAGTGTCATCGCCGTGACCGGGGGATTTCAGGATGCACTCCAGGAGCGAGTGCTGGGGGTCAACAGTCATATTCTGGTCATGGAGTACGGCACGAATTTCCGGGACTACCGCGAAGTTCAGGAGATCGTTGAGCGCCATGAGCAGGTGGAGGCGACGAGTCCGTTTATCTATCACGAGATGATCGCCGACCACGGAAATCGCTCGGCGGGAATATTGGTCAAGGGAATTGAGCCGTCGACGGCGGAGTCGGTGAGCGATATTCCGCACTACGTGGAACAGGAAGGAGCGCTGTCGAAGTTGGAGTACGACCGTTTTCCCGAAGATGGTCGCCGCGGGGTGCCGACGATGTTGATGGGGAGTCCTTTGGCGGACCGATTGCAGATTGAACCGGGGGATATGGTGCGCGTGACCAGTCCCCTTCGGGGCACGGAAGGCGGTGGGTGGGCATCGGGGAACCACGCGCCGTCGACGGCGATGTTCAAGGTGGTGGGGACCTATCGAAGCGGCTATCACGACTATGACGATCGGATGGTGTTGACCGATTATCGAGCGCTGCAGGATGTCTTCGACCAGGGGGATGTGGTCACCGGGGTGGACGTGCGGGTGTACGACGTCTTCGCCGTGGAGCAGATCACGGCCGAGATTCGCGAGATGCTCGACGATCGGGGCCAGTATCGAATCATGGACTGGCGTCAGATGAACCACAATCTCTTTACGAGCCTGGCATTGCAGAGGGCTGTGTTGGCGATCCTATTTTTGTTCATCGTCCTGGTCGCGAGCTTCAATATCGTGTGCACGCTGATCATGATCGTGTTGGAGAAGAATAAGGAGATCGCGATTTTGAAATCCATGGGGGCGACGAATTGGGGGGTGATGAAGACCTTTGTGTACCAGGGGGCGGTGATCGGTTTTATCGGCACGCTCAACGGGCTGATCGGGGGATTGTTGGTGTCGCTGTTGATCCGCCACACCAACTTCGGGCTCGATCCGGAGATCTATATGATCGACCACCTTCCGGTGCGAATCGATGCGCTGGAATTCGGTGTGGTAGCACTGGTGGCGCTGCTGACCTGCCTGGTGGCGACGGTGGGGCCGGCGTGGTGGGCGTCGCGGATGCGCCCGGTGGAAGGGCTGCGCTACGATTGAGAGGTCGTAGAAGGGTAAAATCTAGGCGGCCCAACTCATGCGCATGGTGCGTGAGAGTTCGTCGGCGTGGTGACGGTGGTGGCGGGCGTCGTCGTGATGGCCAAGGGCCTCGAAGGCGCGCGCCAGGAAGTCGTGACCCCGAAAGACGTCCTTGGGGACGCCCCGTTCGGTGGCGCGGCGCAGGCTGGAGCGCAACTGGCCGATGGCGTCGTCGATGTCCTGGCCGACGTGGCACATGGCGAGGGCCCGAAGGTCTCGGGCACGTTGCTCACTATAATAATCCCCCTGTCGCTCGCCGACGCCGACGACCTGATTGGCCCAGGTGATGGCTTCCTGAAATTGGCCGAAGCGCACACAGATCCCGATGCGCTCGCGCAATAATTCGATGGCCAACGCCGAAAGATCGTGGCTATTGGCCATGCCCAGGGCCTGATCGTAGTAGGAGCCGGCGGTGTCGAGGTCGCCCTGGTAAGTCATGAGGCGACCTCTGGCGTTGAGGGCCCGGTAACGCACAGAGGGGTAGGGGGCGATGAGGGCCAGTTGTTCCAGGTCGTTGACGGGCCGCTCGGCGCGGCGAACCATGCCGCGGTCGGCCCACATCTTTGCGGCCTGTTGCAACAGGACGGCCCGCGTCTTGTGACCGATGCGCCGGGTGTCGAGGTGGACGGCTCCGGACAGGTGCTTGAGGGCGGCCTCGGGATTTCCGAAGCGTTCATACCAACCGGCCAATGCCAGGGACGACCGGGCCAGTAGAGCGGGGTCTTTGAGGGCTCTTGCGGTCTGGATACTGCAGCGAAAATGAGTGCGGGCCTGATCGAGGTCGTCCTGTTGCATGGCCAGTTGCCCCAGAAAGAGCTGGGAGCGCGCAAACCCACTCTCGTCGCGGGTGGCCTCCGTTAGAGCCCCCAGGGGCTCCAAAAGGGTGCGACATTGTTCGATATGCGACATATCCAGGGCGAGTTCGGCAGCTCGAAGGACGAAGCGCACTCGCGTGTGGGGAAGGCCCAGCCCGTGGAAGCCCAGCAATTCGCTCAGGTGCTGATAGTAGGCCAGTGCCGTGTGGAGCCAGGCGTTCTTTTCAAGCCAGTCGCCGTAGGGAGCGGCCCGGTCGAGCAGGCGGCGCCGGTCACCGGTGATGGCGTGAAGTCGAAGCAAAGTAGGGGTGAGGCGGTCCGCTTCTCCTCTGGCCAGGCGATGGGCAAATCGGCGCGCCAGGGTGGCGGCCATGGGCCGAAGATCGGCTCCCTGTTCCAGACGCCAGGTCAGCCAATTCGGAACGTCGGAGCGATAGCGTCCGGGTCGGGGAGTTCGGATCGCCCCGCGAGCGACGAGCTCTTCGGCGGCATCGCGCACCACGTCGGTCTCTACGTCGAGGATGGAGGCGATGGACTTAATGTCCATAGGCTGGTCGGCCAGGGTCAACAAGGTGAGGAGGTCGACGGAGGAGGCCGTGATATCGACCAGGTCTTCCGGCGTGGGTGGATCTTCTCCACTGACGCGGATGGCCTCCAGGTCCTGCGGTCTTCCGGCGTCGAAGATCCGGCGGATGGAGTCTTCGGTGCGGGTTCCGAGCACCAGGAGGACGGGCAGTTTTGCGATGGAGGCGATGAGATCACGCAATAGATTCAGGGAGACCTGATCGAGGCGCTCGACGCGGTCGATGACGAGGACAAAGACGCCGTCGTCGGAGAATTGCTCGAGCATGGTCCACAAAATCTCGAGGAGATGGGCGCGACGGGTGGAGGGCTCGACGGCGTCGATCTCCTCGACTTGCCAGAGGGCGGCCAGAGTCTTTCGGGCTTCGTCGGAGACGCCCCATCGGCGCAGGGTCTCGAGGGCGTCGTGACGGTGGTCCAGCGTCTCGGCTACGGTGTGATGCAAGGAGCGCAGGACCAGATCGCTAAATACGCCGAAGGGGCGAAAGCGATCGTCGTCACAGGCATGAATGATCCGCGACGAGGTCTGGGGACGCTGATCGACGGCGTCGACGAGTCGATCAACGAGGACCTCCCGGCCTCGTCCCATGGGACCGGAAAGGAGGACGGCCTTGCCGCTTTTCTCGGCCACCGCCTGGTGGAGTTTCTCCAGGGGACCGGGCAGGGCGGGGCCGTCGAAACCAGGGGGACGGCCTCGGGGCCCGAGCTTGCTCGAGGGAAGGGCGGAGCCGGTGTCCTCGGGCAGTTGTGACTCTTCGCCGTGGAATGCCCCTCCTTCGTCGAAGGCGATCTCCAGTTCGTGGCGGCTGATCTCCTCGAGGCCCACCTCCTGGACGCCCGTCGATTGGTCCGATTCCTGTTCGCGGCGACGCAGCTCCTGCATGGTCAGTGCGAGCTTGCGGTTGTCGGCCTGAAGATTGTTGCCGAAGAGATAGCCGATGAGTTCTTCGTAGAGTTGACCGGCGCTCTGGGCGCGCCCTGCGGGGTCGAGGACGAGCATGGATTCAAGAATCTGGTGGAGCTGGCGGGGGACGTCGGCGCTGCGGGTGATGGGAGGGATGCGTCCCTCCATGGCGCGGCGGCGCACCTCTTCGGCGTCGTCGGCCCGATAGGGGTGGAAGCCGGCGAGCATTTCGTAGAGCATCAATCCGAGGCTGAAGATATCACTCTGGCGCGTATAGGGCGCACCGCGCACGACCTCCGGGGCAGCGTAGAGAATGCGGGCGATGATATCTTCGTCATCAATGGGTTCGACGGCCTCGATGGCACGGGAGATACAGAAATCGGTGATCTTCACCTCTCCGTCGTAGGAGAGCATGATATTCTCCGGGCGCAGAGAGCGGTGGAG
>SLPW01000050.1 GCA_007131755.1 Myxococcales bacterium
CCTGCAGGTCGCCCTGGACGTGGAAAATCTTATACGACAGAGATCCTTTGATGGCACCCAACTTCACCCTCCCTGGTGGGGTCGATGGTCACGGTAGTCGGTGATTTCAGACGCCCGGGGGGCGTCAGGGGTGAATTATCATTGATGGGGGGAGGTGTACAGGAAATTGGTAGGTCTCCTTGCGTTTGGCATTCTGGCGCCTGCGCATCTATACTGCGCATCTCCAAAGCCATCGCAACGCGCTTTCCCCATGGACGACGTGATCATGACCATCTACAAGACACCGATCCCCTTCGCCCGCATGGCGGCCTTCGTCGCCGTGGTTCTGCTGATGTCGAGCGCAGCCTGCTCCGATGATGGGGCCGGGGAAAACGAGGCCGATCCCGACGCCGGGCCGGTGGATGATACGGGCGATGAGCAGGTCCTGGAGGCCAAGCTCGGATATACCTTCGAGACCTATCATCTTCCCGCCGGCGAAGAGCACGTGCCCTGCGTACAGTGGACGTTGAACAATGAAAAGCCGCTGTACGTCAACAGCGTAACCATGGGCAACGACGGGGGATTCCACCACTCCAATTGGTATGTCGTCCCCGAGCATCATCTCGATGGCGACGACGGTTATTTCACCTGTTCCGATCGAGGTTGGTCGGAACAGACGGCGGCGTTGATGGGGACAGTCCTCTTCGCTCAGTCCACACAATCTCTGATCGAGACCCAGCAATTTCCGGAGGGAGTGGTCACCAAGATTCCACCGAACCACATGATCGTGGCCGATCTGCATTTTCTCAACACCACACCGGAGGATATGGAGACCCAGATGCGCCTGGAGCTCGGGTTGTTGCATCCCAAGAAGGTGGAGACCATCGCCGCTCCCTTTCGGCTCGACTATCGCGATCTGGATATCCCCGCCCAGTCGCAGTCTCGTTTTCGAAGCCAGTGCGATATCGCCGGCGAAGGCGCTCAATTCCTGCCCGTCGGCGAAGACGGAACGTTAGAGGACGTGGAGCTATATTACGTACTTCCTCACTACCATGATCTGGGAAATTATTTCGATCTGCGCATCTACGGCGGACCCGACGACGGAAAGAGCATCTTCGAGCTGGAGGGGTTCAACGCCGAGGCCAACGGTCAGACCTTCAATCCCCCCATCGATCTGACGGGGGCGAAGGGGCTGGAGTTTAGCTGCGGCTTCAACAACCCCCGCGACGAGGATGTGGGCTGGGGCATCGGCGATCAGGAGATGTGTATGATGCTGGGTTATACCAATGCAGGAGGCATCTTCGACGCCAGCGTCGGCGATGGTGATAACGAGGTGCTGGGGCCCGACGAGGACGGCATCGTCAAGAATACCGGTCCCTGCGACATCTTCAGCGCCCCTGCCTCCGAAGGTCAGAGCATGCCGGGGCAGGACGAATTGGATGGGGATCTCTATGTGCCCGACTCCGGTACGGACGATGATTTCCAACCGGCACCGGACTGTTTCGACATTCCCGACGACGCACAGCCGTTGTTGGCGGAGCCGACGCTCACGGATATCGAGGAGTATATCTTCGAGCCGAGCTGCTCCTTTTCGGCCTGCCACGGTGCTGGAGGCGGCGCCGCCGGCCTGTCACTGGTGGGAGACGATCTCCACGATCATCTATTGAACCATCAGACGGTCACGCCGACGCAGATGGAGCTCGTCGAGCCCGGCGACGCCTCGCAGAGCTGGCTCTATGAGGTGATGGCCCATTGCGAGCCTCAATCCGACGTCGGTCCCGTCAATCATATGCCGCTGAATTCGCCGGCCTTGCTTCCGCCGGACCACGTGGCCATGGTCCGCGAATGGATCGATGGGGGAGCGCAGGGTGATTGAGAGTTGAATCGTCTTGCGTTCAACCCTTGAGCACGCGGCGAATGGTGCGGCTGAGGATGTCCATGCCGAAGGGCTTTTGAAGCAGCTTTCGCTCTCGTCGGGCCTCGGGGTTCATGGAGAGGGTGTCGGCCGTGTAGCCGCTCATCAAGATCACCGAGGTCTCGGGGCGATCGTCGGTGATGGTGTCGGCCAGCGATACTCCGTCGACGCCGGGCATGATGACGTCGGTCAACAAGAGATCGATTCTCCCTCTGTGGCGGCGACTGATGGCCAGGGCCTCTTCGGCATTGGCCGCCTCCAGAATGAAATAGCCCTTGCTCTCGAGCAGTCTCTTCAGGGGAAGGCGAAGTTCGTTTTCGTCCTCCACCAATAGAATCGTCTCGTGTCCGTCCGTGGGTGTGCCCCGGCGCACGCGCCGAAGCTTGGGAGGAGTCTGCGAATCCTGTTTGGCTGACGGGAAATAGATGGTGAACGTCGTCCCTCGCCCCTCTTCGCTGTCCACCGTGATGTGGCCGTTGTTCTGAGTGACCACGCCATAGACGGTGGACAGACCGAGTCCCGTCCCGTCGCCGACGTCCTTGGTGGTGAAAAAGGGCTCAAAGGCTTTTTTCTGGATCTCCGGGGACATACCGCTTCCGGTGTCGGAGATCTCGAGGACCGTGTACTGGCCGTGGGGAAGTTCGGCGGGGACGGCGCTGCATGGGACATCGACGTTCAGATTGTAGGTGCGCACCCCGAAGCTGCCTCCGTCATCGAGGACATCGCGCGAATTGAGGGCCAGATTCATGATGACCTGTTCGATTTGACTCTCATTGGCGTAAATATTGCGCAGGTCGTCGTCCAGAGCGAAATCGAGATCTACGGTCTTGCCGAAGAGGCTCTCCAGAACGACCTGCATCTTGTCCAACAATGCGTTGGGATCTACGGAGTCGGCCTCACAACTCTGATAACGCCCGAAGGTCAATAGTTGGCGAGTCAACTTCGAGCCGCGGGTGGTGGCGGTTCGGATGCGTTCGATGCTCCATGTTATGCGCTCTGGATCATTGAGGGCGTCGCCCATGATGTAGCAGTGGCTGTCGATGATGGTTAAGAGGTTGTTGAAGTCATGGGCCACCCCTCCGGCGAGCCTGCCCATGGCCTGCATCTTGTCGGCGTGCACCAGGTTTTGCTGAATGCGCCTTCGATCGGTCCTGTCCGTGACCATACACAGCAGGTAGGCGGGCTGTGCGTTGTCGTCGTGCATGGCCACGGCGGCGACCTTTGCCCATCTGGAGTCGCCGTCGGGATGGCGAAATTCGTTGTCCACGCGTATGAAGTCCCGCTGTCCCGACTCCAATTCGGAGCGAAGTGCTTGCCATATTCCGGCGTCGTCGTCGCTCAATAGATCTCGAAAGGACAGGGCCCGCAGCTCGTCGAGGGAACGGCCGGCGATGGAGGTGAAGACGTCATTGGCGTGTTCGCAGCGACCGGAGCAGTTCAGGATCAACAATCCGATGGGGCAGTGATCAAAGAAGGTCCAGAAGCGGCGCTCGCTTTCGTGGAGGCGCTGCTTGACGTAGCTCTGGCGCATATTGCGCTCAATGGCGTGCTGCAGAAGGAAGGAGCGCTGCTCGGGATCGCCAACGCGCAAGATATAGTCGTCCAGTCCAGCGCGAAGCGCTTCTTCGACGACCTCCAGGGTCTGCTCTTCGGCGATCATGATCGTGACACAGCGCGGCACCTGACGGCAGAACGTGCGCACCTGGTCCAGCGTATCCCCTCGCGGGTCGTCGGCGACGAAGATGGCCAGATCGATCTCCCCTTCGTTTCGTGCGATCTCCTCAGGAGGAGTGCCCGGTGGAAGCCGATGAATCTTAAGATCCAGATCGCATTGGCGAAGTTCGGGACAATCCCCATAGACGACTGCATGAATACGACTACTCATCAATACCTACTCCGACCACTTCTCCGACCTCAAAAGCATGCTCGGTCAACAGTAGCAGCTTTGAAAGGAGATGTCAGGGTTTGCTGAGGTCATCACAGTGCGATCGGTTTCCGTCGGAAGTCGTTCCCTGGCCCGGTCCCAGTCCCTCGCCCGGGCCCGTCCTTGTGCTGTTGTCTTTTCCAGCTCTTGCTCCTCCGCTCCCGGGAATAGTTGTAGCCCAAACCATATTCGTTGACGCGAAGCAATATCGGGCCGGGGCCAGGGACCGGGCCGGGGCCAGGGCGGGCACGACCACATTGAGTTCTACAACCGAATCCAGGTGGATCATATCTCTAGGAGTTGTGTATTCTCGGCCATGGGATGTGCCCGAAACACAAGGGTGCTCTTGTCCATCGCTGCCTGGTATCGTAGACCTTCTAGGGGCAACTCTTCGACGAGGTCTATTGGATGAACCCCGCGGCAACCATTGCGCGTCGTAGCCGAGCATTGCTGGGTCTTGGATTGGTGTGTCTGTGCCTGTCGTCGGGCTGTATCAGCACGGGGCCGCGCTTTCCCGACGAGGTGCACAGCGCCTACCGGGCCGACGATATGCACCGGATGGAGACGGAGCACCTCAAGATCTACTATCCGCGCCATCGGCGTGAGGAGGCGCTGCACGTCGCTGCTCGTCTGGAGGGATGTCTCGAGGA
>SLPW01000263.1 GCA_007131755.1 Myxococcales bacterium
GTCATATCGCTCGATGCGCTCCAGATAGTGCTCCACCAACTCCTGGGAGCTGATATCTCCCTCTACGATTCGGTGGGCCTGCTCCAACGCCGGGAGTTGCGAAAATCCCTGTCCGGCGAAGTCCGGTGCTACGGGCCATGATCTTGTTTCGCTTTTCATCGCGATCTCGAGTGAACTCAGAATTTCACAACGCAAATGACATTTGCAGAATGTGGTAATACTCGGCGCGTGGATTGACAACAACCACGAAACTCGGTGCCATGGGACTGCTTCCGGGTACTGCCCGGCTCCCGCTTCCGAGGTACTGCCCGATTCCGGTCTCAGCCGGTTGACCCACAGGGGAGCAAGATTGCCCGGCTACCCCGGTCGGTTGCGAGCCGGGTTATGCCTGCGGTCGATGCTCGGGTCGGTCCTGTCGGTCTTCCTTTTTGGTCACGGCAGGAGTTGGTGGACGGCCTCATCGCGCGTAGTTTTTCCGGCAGGCGGGCTACGTCATAGGGGATGCCTGTTCGTCCGTCTCAAATTTTTTCGGGGGGGCGATGTTATTAACGAGTTGGAGAGCGCTGGGGGAAGTGGCACTGATCGCGGTGTTGATCTACCTCCTGTTGGTCTTGATGCTGCGTCTTACGGGAAAGCGAACCACCTCGAAGATGAACAACTTCGACTGGATCGTCACCGTCGCGATGGGGTCGATGGTGTCGACGGTCATTCTCGTCGAAGATGTGCTCTTGCTGGAGGGGTTGGTGGGGATTGCCGTGCTGGTAATGCTCCAGTTCCTGGTCACCTGGAGCGCCGCGCATTATCCGCGTTTTCAAGGACTGGTAAAGGCGACGCCGCGACTTCTGTACTACCGCGGAGAGTATGATCGGGCAGCAATGCGCCGGGAGCGAGTGACGAGAGCGGAGATCATCTCCGCCGTTCGACAGAAGGGGTACACCTCGCTGGAGGGCGTGGTGGCGGTGGTGATGGAGACCAACGCCGAGTTTAGCATCATCACCGGCGACGAAGAGGGTGCCCCGAAGACGCTGGAGACCGTGGAGGGCAGCTTCGACGAGGTGTCATGAAGGCGGGCGATCGGAAAGCTGGCGGCCCGTCTACAAGAGCCGGCCGGTGACGTACATCACACGGACGTTGATCGCCCGCCGCGTAAATCCACTTTGCTTACGCCCGTGGTCGATGCTCGGGTCGGTCCTGTCGTTCTTCCTTTTCACGTGGTGAGATCTGTTTGACTCTCGTGTTGAGGAAGGTCGACTCCGGCAACTGGCCGAGCTGATTGAGCAGGTTCATCGCGTCGAAGTGATTCCATGCTTCGACGATCTTGCCCTCTTCGATTCTGGCCAGATAAACCCCGTCGAATTCGACGTAGTTGTGGGTCGGATCAAGTTCTCCCACCGATTTCGTATGTTCGCCCTCGACGGTGAAGTTATAGGCGACGAAGTTGTCATCGACGACGAAGTTGTGAGGGGTGAGGCTGTAGTCGTCGTAGGTGTTGTGGATGGCGGTGAGGAATTGGCGAATTCCTTCCGTGCCCTCCACGTCGCCGTAGGGGTTGTGCTCGACGGTATCCTCGGTGAAGTACTCGTCGATATTGTCGAAATTTCCCTGGTTCCAGATCTCTTCGACCATGTTTTCGACGAGCTGTTTGTTCTTTTCTGCACTCATCGCTTCTCCTTCGATGCTGGGTGGTGATGTTGTCTGTGGAAGCTCCGGCAAGAGCGACAGAAACATCGGCGTTCTGTGGGGAAAGGTAGGTGCAGAAGGAGAGGGCCCAAAGCAGTGATGGACCGAAAATGGGTATTCTTCTCACGACAGGAGCTGGTGGACCACGGTGGTGCGCATAGTTTCTGCAGCGGTCGATATATGTCGCATGACGGCCTTTGCGTCGGCATCGAAATCGATCGGGGAGCCGGTGTTCTTGCCGAACTGGACAGGGTTGGGGAAGTGGCGCTGCTCGCGGTGTTGATCTCCTTCCTGTTGGTCCTGATGTTACGCCTGACGGGAAAACGAACACCTCGAAGATGAACAACTTCGACCGAAGGGGGGCAGACAGGCCCTGGTCCGGACCAGAAGAGTGTTTTTCGATAGCACCGAGCTCGCACGAAGTTGTGCAGCGAGTTCGACGGGCGTGATTTTTCCGGGGAGGAATAATATATGAGTGTTCTACAAATCGAGGTGGGGCAGACCGCCAGCCGTTCGCTGACATTGACATCGGAACATGTGCGCCAATACGCGCAGATCACGGGTGATAGAAACCCCCTGCATTTCGATCCCGAATTTGTAAACCAAACCCCCTTCGGGCGTCTGGTTGTCCACGGGGGGCTGACGAGTGGAATTCTCAATGCCCTCGTCGCAGAGGACATGCCGGGGCCGGGGACGGTCTTCATGAGCATGGATCTGAATTTCACGGCTCCGGTCTTCATCGGTGATACCATTCGGGCCACCGCGGAAGTGATGGAGGTGCATGAGTCGAAGCCGGTTTGCCGATTGGCGGTCAAAGTCGTGCGTGACGAGGACGATGAGGTAGTCCTTTCGGGCACCACCTGGTGTTATCGCTTTATGGTAGATCCGAGTTGAGCGACGACTCCCAACATCCAGTGCGTCGTGCCCCCTGGATCCTTCCCGTTATCGTGGGGAGTCAGTTTGCGGGAACGTCGCTTTGGTTTGCGGGCAATGCCGTACTCCACGACCTGCAAACCCAATGGGATCTGGGGCATAGCGCGATCGCCTCCCTGACCTCGGCGGTCCAGCTTGGATTTATCTTCGGAACCCTACTCTTCGCGGTCTTGAATCTGGCAGACCGCATGGCACCGCGGCGACTGTTTTTGAGTTGTTCCTTGCTCGGAGCGCTGGCAAACGCGGCGATCACCGTGGCCGGTGGCCATCTGTCAGTATTGCTAGCTCTGCGATTTGCCACGGGGTTTTTTCTGGCCGGGATCTATCCGGTTGGCATGAAGATCGCCGCAAGCTGGTATCAGCGAGGTCTGGGCAATGCGCTGGGGTTGTTGGTGGGAGCACTGGTCCTGGGAACGGCTTTTCCTCATCTTCTGGGCGCCGGCGGTGGTCAGTGGCCCTGGAGGACAGTCCTGTTGAGCGTGTCCACTCTCGCGGCGGCAGGGGGCATAGCCCTGTACTTGTTGGTGCCCACCGGACCTTATCTTTCGGCGCGCACCTCGTTTGATCCACGGGCTCTGGGGCGGATTTTTCGCAAGCCCGATTTTCGGGCTGCTGCGTTTGGATACTTCGGGCATATGTGGGAGCTGTACGCCTTCTGGGCGTTCCTCCCCGTACTTCTGACAGCGCACGTGGGGCGACACTGCGGAGTGGAACTCGACATCTCCTTGTGGTCGTTTTTAATCATCGGCGTCGGTGCCGTGGGATGTTCCGTAGGAGGATGGATTTCTGCACGCCGGGGAAGTGCTCCGGTGGCGACGGTCCAGATCGCGACTTCTGGGCTCCTCTGTTTTTTTTCCCCCCTCCTTTTCTTGCTCCCCACTCCGCTGTTTCTGCTCGTCCTATTGGGGTGGGGTACGGTGGTGGTGGGGGATTCACCGCAATTTTCGGCGCTCAACGCCAGTACCGCTCCTCGACACCTGGTGGGGACGGCGTTGACCATCGCAACCTGTGTGGGGTTCTTGCTGACCATCCCCAGTATTCAACTTCTCGGATGGTTGACCGCACAGGTGGGCCCTCAATTTTCGTTTCTGGCTCTCGCCCCCGGGCCTGCGCTGGGACTTGTGGCGCTTTATCGATTACGGATTCATGTGCAGAGTTGACGGAAAATGCGAGAACCGAACATCAAGAGATCGGTTAAGAAGCAATGGCTTCCACATGGGAGCACCGATGTGAATTGGAAAAATATGGTATCATTTATCTTCCCCGTCGGACTGGATGGCCTCGGGGCGATTGCTGTCGCGGGTGGATAGCGACGGAAATACTCATACAGGTCGTCCGAAGAAGCGCATCACAAGGCCCAGCCCCAGGATTCCGAGGGGAAGCGCCAGCCAGGGCGACATGCCGAGGGCGACGCCCACGTAGCCCAGGCCGGCGGCGACGACCATGGCCAAAGTGGCGTAGGGGGCCTGGGTGCGCACGTGGTCGACGTGGTCGCTTCCGGCGGCAATGGAGCTCATGATGGTGGTGTCCGAAATTGGTGAGCAGTGGTCGCCGTAGATGGCGCCGTCGAGGACGGCGGCGAAGCAGAGCATGAGGATCAGCATCGCATGGGGCGTGCCGTCGCCGAGCTGGGCGGCAAGGGGGATCATGGTGGGCAGGAGAATCCCCATGGCACCCCAGCTGGTGCCGGTGGCGAAGGCGACGGCAGCGGCCAGGGCGAAGGTGATCAGCGGCAGCATGGTCAGAGTGATGAGTCCGTCCACGGCGCCGACGAGGTAGATGCTGGTGCCCAGATCGTCACAGACGGAGCGAATCGCCCAGGCGAGCACCAAAATGGCAA
>SLPW01000600.1 GCA_007131755.1 Myxococcales bacterium
AGTCGGGAGGCACGGGACTTGGCTTGTCGATCGTCAAACACCTGGTGAAGGCCATGGATGGCGAGGTGGGATGTCGAGAGCGCTGCGGTGGAGGGGCGGTGTTCTGGTTTACCCTTCCCGTGGCATGATTCATCAACGGGCTACAATGATCCGAATCTTCGGGCCCGGTCGTGACAACTGTCGTCCAGAATCGGAGGAGGAGTTATCCAGCGGGCAGGGCTGTGGGGAGAAAAGAGCCGCGAAGATAGGGGGATCGACGTCTGGAACGGATCGTGCTTTGGGATATGTGGTGTCGCTCAACACCGCTAATCCTTGCACCGGGAGTCATCAATGAAACGGACGTCATCCAAGCTGAGAACATTCAAATTCTTCGCCTTCTTGGCCCTGATTCCGCTGGCCTGGACGACCGGTTGTATGGAAGGTAGCTACGATATAGGAACGGACGGCTACTATGGGGGGGCGCCGGAGGCGCGCACGGATTCCCATAACGATTTTGGGGAAAATCAATTCATCGACGCTGCCGAGGAGAATACCTCGACGTTTTCCATCGACGTCAACACCGCCTCTTATACGATCATGCGTCGGGACTTGAACGCCGGCCGCTTGCCCGTGCCGGAGAGCGTGCGTACCGAGGAATATATCAACTTCTTCGACTATGATTATCGCACTCCCCAGGAAGGCCCCTTCAGTCTTCATACGGAGGTGGCCCGCAGTCATTTCGGATCGACAGAAGATCAAGTCCGCCACCTGATGCGGATCGCCTTTCACGCTCCAGAGATCAGTCATGAAGATATGAAGCCGACGAATCTGGTCTTTTTGGTGGATGTTTCGGGATCGATGAATCTCGACGACCGGCTTCCGCTGGCCCAGAAGTCGATGCACGTCATGCTCGATTATCTTCGGCCTAATGACACCATTGCCATGCAGACCTATGCCAGCGGAAGCGACACGGTCCTCGAGCCTACACCCGTGGCCGATCGCGCTTCCATCGAAGAGGCCATCGATTCACTGGTGGCCGCCGGAGCGACCCACGCTGAGGGAGGGATCATCGATGCCTACGATATGGCGGAGCAGGCCTTTATCGAGGGAGGAAACAACCGGGTCGTCATTTTGACGGACGGTGATTTCAACGTCGGAAAGACGGGGGACGATCTGGTGGAGATGGTCAAGAGCTATCGTGACCGTCAGATCAGCCTGACCTCCGTGGGTTACGGCCACGGAGGATATAACGACGCGACGATGGAGGAATTGGCCAGGCGGGGAAATGGAAATTATTTCTATATCGACACCGCCGACGAGGCGAAGCGGATCTTTGGTACCGACCTGCCCTCAACGATCCAGGTCATCGCCCACGACGTACGGACCCAGGTGGAGTTCAACGCCGATGTGGTCAATCAGTATCGGCTGGTGGGCTACGAAAAAAGGGTGATGGACAACGAGGACTTCGCAGACGAGGAGACCAATGCCGGAGAACTCGGTCCCGGTCACAGTCTCACTGCGTTCTATGAATTGGAGCTTCAGGAGGGCGGCCTGCACGACGACGCCGGAGCCCTGGCCGAGGTCGCCGTTCGCTACAAGGAGAGCTACGGCGAGGAGACCAAGGAGATCTCTAATTTCGTCAGTGCCGACCCGAATGTGGTGGACAGGGAATTCAGCGAGGCCAGGGACGACTTTCGCTTCGCCGCTGCGGTCGCCCAATTTGCAGGCATTCTTCGGGAGAGTCAGTACGTCAACGGAGCAAATTTCGCGGAGATCCACGCCATAGCAAAGGATGCCTTCGACGAAGAGGACGTGCAGAAACAGGAGTTTCTGGAGTTGGTGATGAAGGCCAGCGCCCTGTGGGATTGAGGCAATGATGCGGCGACGGGCCGCCGACCGGCAGGCCCGACGCCGTTCAGATATCGACGCAGTCGCCGTCTTCATCTTCAACCATGCACTGGCATTCGGTTCCGTCGCAGTACTCGTTGTCTGCGCAGGGGGGATCGCAGGGAGGGCTGCACTCGCCATTGACACAGATCTCACCGGGTGAGCAGCAGTTGCCATTGCAACAAGTGCCGGTACTGCAGCAGGTGCCATCGCAACAATCAGAGGGGTCACAGCAGTCGGTGCCACAGCACTCTGCTCCCGGAGCGGTGCATTCGCAATAGCCTCCGCAGCCGTCTTGTTGACAGGTCAAGCCCGTACACTGCGGGATGCACTCACATTGGCCGTTGGAGCAGGATTCGCCGGGGTCACATTGGGTGTCGTCGTCGACACAGGAGCCGTCGGCGCTGCAACTCTGGCAACCGGTGCAGGAACCGCAATCTCCGTTGCAGCCGTCGGGGCCGCATTCACGACCGGAGCACTGGGGGAAGCAGTGACATTCGCCACTTAGACAACCGTCATTTGGGCCACATTGTATGAAGCAATCGCCGCAGTGATGGGTGTTGTGGTCGGTGTTAATGCACTGTCCGCCGCAATTTTCATAGCCCTGCTGTTCATCGCAGATACAACTTCCATCGGAGCAGACTTCGCCGATGCCACAGGACCGGTTGCAGCTTCCGCAATGATTGTCATTGGTACGTAGATCGACGCAGTGCTGGCCGCATTGCTCGACGCCGTCGCCCTGGCAGACGCACTTTCCGTCTACGCAGGACTCGGCGCAGCTACGGTGACATTCGCCGCAGTGATCGGGATTGGAGTCGACGTCGACACATCGGTCGGCGCAATCTTTATAACTCTCATCACAGATGCAGTGGCCGTCGCGGCAGTGAGCGTTATCGCCACATTCACTTCCCTCGGGAGCATGAGAGAATTGATCGTCAGTCTTTTCCGGGTCGCAGATGCGGCAGGGATAATCGTTGGAGGCTTCACCAGGAGCGTAGCAATCCCCGTCGATGAGACAGGGGCATCCGCAGACGTTGTCCAGGACATCGCCGCAGTCCTCTTCCGGGCATGTTCCGCAGTCGACGGGAGCGGCGTCGGTCCACTCGGGGCATAAAGAGGCCGGCGAGATGGTGTCGCATTCGGCGCCTGCGCGCTGACAGAGGTCTGCAGCGGAGACTTCTTCGATGGCAGGACATGCGCAGCGGTTTTCGTCATCGCAAACCATCAGAGCAGAGGCGCATCCGAAGCCGTCGAGCTCTCCACAGGAGACCTGCCGGGGCTGAAGACAGTTGTCTTGTTCGTCGACGACACCGCATTCTGCGCCGAGACGCATGCAGAACTCGGTGTCCGTTTCGGGCACGCAGGAAGTGTCAGCGTCGTCGGGAGGTGGATGGGTGTCGCCGTCGACGGCCACGCACCAGCCCTGAGCGCAGATCCCGTAAGGCTCGCAATCTTCGTCGTTTTCGCAGGTCGCGTCGTCCAGCGCCGACTCTACGCTGCAGGCGGAGGCGATCAGCAATATGACCATCAAGGCCATGGCGATTCGTCGTGGAAGCAGGTTTCGAACAATTCGCATGGAGGGGTACCAGGACCGGGGGCCGACGAGACGAAGAGATGAAACCATCTTGCCGAAGAGTGGCGAGGAAGGTCAACAGCCTCTGTTGGCTCGATGCTCGGTCTCGAGCTCGGTCTCGGTCTCGGTCTCGATCTCGAGCTCGAGCTCGATGCTCGATGTTCGATGCTCGGTCTCGATCTCGTGGCTCGGTCTCGTGGCTCGGTCTCGAGCTCGGTCTCGAGCTCGATGCTCGATGCTCGATGCTCGATCTCGTGTCTCGGTGTCGGTGTCGGTGTCGGTGTCGGTCATTTTCCTTGACAGGTGAGGTGGCGAACCTTACCTTCCCTGCTCGCTCGCGCCGCGCGACGGCGCGTTGTGGTGGGCGTAGCTCAGTTGGTTAGAGCGCTGGTTTGTGGTACCAGAGGTCGCGGGTTCAAATCCCGTTGCCCACCCTCAAAAACCCCCTCGGCACCGAGCCGAGGGGGTTTTTTCGTGGCCATGGAGCAGGGGCAGATTTCCAACCATCTGCCAACGGTGGTTATCCACTCATCGAATAGGGAGAAATTGCCCGGACCTCGGCGGGCATGATAGCCTTCGCATATTCCCTGGAGCATGATCTCGAGGGCCACGACGAAGCATTGCGGAAGCCGTCGAGAGAAAAGAGGCCACAATGGTCCCGGTTCGATTGTTGATATTATTGGTTGTCATCGCCGCAGGGGCGGGTTGTATGGTTTCCAGCGCCTCGGAATGCCGGGACGACACGGACTGCGCCGCCGGACAGCGATGTATGACCGGTGGCGGGGTATTCGTCCAAGACGGGGTGTGTGTCGAAGAGGGTTTTGAAGCCGATACGGGAGAGTTGGATAGCGGTCCGGGTGAATTGGATAGCGGACCCGGGGACCCGGACGCCGATTCCGGTGAATTGGATAGCGGACCCGGGGACCCGGACGCCGATGCAGGGGACCCGGACGCCGATGCAGGTCCGGTCGATGGTGGAGGCGACGACGTGAGCCCGCCCTGTCC
>SLPW01000166.1 GCA_007131755.1 Myxococcales bacterium
AAATGCTGTGGCCGGCCATTCCGGACCACGAAACCATTATCCCAGGAGGTGGCCCATTTTTGTACGTGGGCCGAGCATCGGCGGATGCGCACGCGACACAGCATATCGTCTATCGGCAGTCCCCGGTCTGACCGCAGGGAGGGCCGGGGCGATCGGCGATCCTCGACGATCAATACGCAAAACAATCAGCCCTTTCGTCGATAACAGAGTCGTGGGCAATCACGATGACTCTGGACGAGAGGACGGACGATGGGGAATCGACGGCAGTGGTTGGCGAGGGCGCTGAGCGACGACGCGGTGGAGGAGGTGGCAAAGGAGCTGGGGTTCGAGGTGTGCGCAACCGCCGTGGAGGGTGTGGCGCTTCGGGCGTGGGGGCTGAGTGAAGAGATGCTGGAGGGGGTGGGTACGCTTCGGGTGTTGGCGGCTCCCGAGGGCTTTCGGCTCTTGCATCTTCGTGGATCGGGGCCCTGGGAGGAGGTGCGGCGGGCGATGATGGCCGCTCACCGGGCGGCATCGCATACGCCCCTGTTGTGGTGGTGGTCGTCGCCGGAGGGATGGACGGCGGCGATGGTGGAGGAAGACGAGCGGGGAAAATGGCGAGTAAAAAAGCTGGTCCTGGAGAGGGAATACCCCGACGACGTGGGGTTGATGCAGTGGTTGTCGCTGGGTCCGAAACGACGGGTAAACGATGAGGCCATGGTGGGCGCCGAGGTTTGGCGGCGGCATATCTCGGAGGTCCTCGATCAGGACGGGGTGACGCGGCAGTTCTTTCGGCGCTTCTCCGAGGGGCTCGACGAGCTTGTGGAAGCCATGGAGGGCGGGCCCGAAGACGACGAGCAACGTCACGAGCTGGCGCTGGGGACGTTGCTGCGAGTGGTCTTTCTGTATTTCTTGCAGGCCCGGGGCGCGCTGGACGGGGATCGGCGCTTTGTGATGCGCAATTTTCGGGATTCATCGCGTAAGAACAGCTTTTATCGAGGCGTGCTTCGGCCGCTCTTCTTCGGGGCCCTCAACTGTCCACCCGACAGGCGCGAGGAAGCGGCGCTGAGGCTGGGGGAGCTTCCGTTTCTGAACGGCGGTCTCTTCGAGCCCACGGCGATAGAGCGAGAGCATCCCGACCTGGACTGGGACGATGAGGTGTGGCGACGGCTTCTGGAGGAGCTCTTCGAGCGGCATCGATTTGCCGTGGAGTGGTCGGTGTCGGGCGATATGTGTCGGGCCGTCGATCCGGAGATGCTGGGAAAGGTCTTCGAGGGGCTGATGTACGGCGATCGGCGGCGACAGTCGGGGTCGTTTTATACGCCCCGTGAGGTGGTGCGAAAGATGGTGGAGGAGGCGCTGTCTGCCTGGTTATGCGACGAGGCGAAGCTCGAGAGAAAGACCGTGGAGGCCCTCTTCGAAGGACGGGCCGAGGCGTTGGCGGCCGAAGAGCGGCTGCGAGCCAGAGAGGCGCTGTCGCGGGTGACCGTATTAGACCCGGCGGTGGGGACGGGGGCCTTTCTCATCGAGGTGTTGCGGCTGTTGCGCCGCATTGACCGGGGGTTGGACCGGGCAGAAGGGGTGATCCGAACCCCCGGGGAGAGCTACGACCGGATGCGTCGGATGGTCCACGATCACCTGTGTGGCGTGGATATACAGCCCACGGCGGTCAGGCTGTGCGAGCTGCGGATCTGGCTTGCCATGTTGGCGGCCCTGCCGGAACTTCCGGCGGATCAGATGCCACCGCTTCCGAATCTGTCGCATAGGCTGTGTACGGGGAATGCATTGGTGGAGCCCCTGGACTGGGTGCGCTTTCGAGTCGCCGGGGAGTCGGCCTCCTTCGGGCGCCGCGGGGCGGCCTTCGAGGGTGAGAAGGTGGAGCGTATGGCCACGTTGCAGAGGGCCTATACGCGGTCTCATGGCGAGGAGAAGCGGGCGCTTCGACGAGAGATCGAGCAGTTGCAAGGGCAGGTGGAGCGGGGGCTGATGGCGAGTCGCCGCGCCGTCCTTCGGGAGCGATTGAAGCCCCTGCGGGCCCTGGAGCGTTCGGAGGATCTCTTCGGCGCTTCGGGGCAGCTAAAGGAGGCACAACGAGTTGAAAAAGAGCGCCTGGAAGCAGAGCTCGAGGCTCTGGAGAGGGCGGTGGAAGATCACGGTGAGGAGCGGCGCAATGCGGCCGGTTTTTCCTTCGATGCTCGCTTTGCTCCGGTGATGGCAAATGGTGGGTTCGACATGGTGGTCACAAATCCCCCATGGGTGCGCGAGGGGAGGATGGACCGGGCCACCCGTCAGCTCTATCGGGCGCGCTTCGAGGGGAGCGATCACCGGCTGTGGCCGGGGGCGAAGCAGATCGGCGTGCGCGCTACCTTCGGGGCTCAGGTGGATATGGCGGGGTTATTCGTGGAGCGATCGTTGGAGCTTCTTCGGCCGGGCGGAAGGCTCTGTGCGTTGGTGCCGGCGAAGCTATTTCGCTCGCTCCACGGCTCGGCCCTTCGGGGGATTCTGGCGCAGCATAGCGTGGAATTTCTGGAGGACCGCTCCGAAGACGATGAGTCGATGTTCGACGCCACGACCTATCCGGCGATCCTGGGGGTCAAGAAGGAGTCGATGGCTCCGGCAAAGAGGCGAAAAGTGGACGTCAGCGTGTGGCGAAGGCAGCGCACGGTTCGCTTTCGTGCGCCTCTCTCCAGCCTTTGCGTTCACGGAGGGGATGTGCGGGAGCCCTGGATGCTCGTGGAACCCCGGGTGGAGGCCATATTTCGAAAGATGCAGGCCCATTCGGTGTGTCTGGGAGCGGTGGAGGAGATGCCCATTCGGCGCGGAGTCATGACGGGGCGAAACGGGGTATTCGTGATGAGTCCTGAGGAGGCGTCGCAGCGCTTTGGCGAAGAGGTGTGCCAGCGCTATCTGCGATGGGCCGTGCGGGGACGAGACGTAGGCGGAGAGCGTCCGAAGCAGAAGGTGCAGATTCTGTGGCCCGTCGACGAGGACGGGGAGGTGGCCCGGGAGTTGCCCCGGGAGTTGGCGCAGTATTTCGAAGCCCACCGGGAGAGTCTGGAGCGGCGAAGCGACTACCGAAGCGGGCCGATCTGGACCGTCTTTCGACGCCACGAGGACATCGAATGTCCCGGGATCGTCTGGCGCGATCTCGGTGAGGAGCTGGAGGCGTCGCTGTTGGACGGCCCGTCGATCCCACTGAATACGGCCTATTATCTGCCCACGACGTCGCCGGAGGCGGCGAAGGCGGTGCGCACGCTTTTTCACTCCGATCCCATGCGCGCCATGGCCTCGGCCGTCGCCGAGAGAGCCCGCGGCGGGTGGCGGCGCCACTTCGCCTGGGTGATGCGGATGCTTCCCGTGCCCCGCGCCTGGCTCAAGGCCTGGCGCGCGGGGCGGTGGTCGGAAGTGACCGAAGAAGCGGCGATCTGGCGGGACTATGGCCTGGAGGCCCGGGAAGTGGAGGAGTTGCGGTGTTGGCGCGGTGGGGAGGGCGCGGGGTGTGTACCCCGGCGTTCTCCGATCTCCGATCTCCGATCAACTTCGAATTCAACTTCTACTTGATCGGCACGAAGCGTCGCCGAATCAGGGCGTGTGGCCAGCGCAGAATGCGCGGGTGAAGCGAGGTACGTCGTGGGAAGTAGAAGTAGATCGGAGAGCGGCGAACGGTGAATCAAGAAGTGGAAGTAGTAGATGCCGCGGGTTCATGATTCGAAATACTCGAGTAAGGAGAAAGCAAAATGCAGCGAACGAAACCACAAAAGTTGGGTCAGCACGGACAAAACCTCGAACATCGGCTCGCCGCATACGGCGGAGAGGTCATCATCACGATCAACGAATTCGCAGAGAAGAAAGGAAGCCGACACGTAAGCGATCAACTGCTTCGATCTGGATCAGGAGCAGGAGCTCATTACGCCGAGGCCCGAAGTTCCCAGAGTCGGCGCGATTTCATCCACAAGGTGTCGCTGGCGGCCAAGGAGGTACGCGAGTCGTTGCATTGGATTCGGGTTGCTGCACATGCGGGCCTCAGACCGCATGACGAATTGCGTCCATCAATTCGAGAAGCAGAAGAATTGGTAGCGATACTCTTCGCTTGCATGAACACAGCGCGCAAGAATTCGTCGTGAGCGCACAAGGCTCGCGAAGTGTGCCCGGCGATCTCCGATTACCGTTCTCCGATCCACTTCGCCTTCAACTTCTACTTGGTTTTGCAGGACGTACGCTCGAAGCAAGGCGTGTCGGTGAAGCGAGGTACGTCGTGGGAAGTAGAAGTAGATCGGAGAGCGGCGAACGGTGAATTAAGAAGTAGAAGTGGTGCGAGCGTGGCGCGCACCACCTAGACGGAGACAACACAATGACCACCGTACAACAATGGCTTCACAATGCGATGGCCATGGACCGCCACGCCGAGGCGGCGCCCGCCGCCGACACCGACGCCGTTGAACTCTCCGAAAAGCAGCG
>SLPW01000324.1 GCA_007131755.1 Myxococcales bacterium
ATGGCTACTGCACCACCGTCGGGTGCGAGAGCTATCAGGACTGTGCCAACGAAAGCGACGAAAATGCCTGTCTTTTAAACCCCAACGGTGAAAATTTCTGCGTACGCCTTTGCGATCCCAGCAGTTCCGGCGAATGCCGTGAAGGATATCAGTGTAGCGCCCTGCAGGGAGGCGGAGGCTGGTGTGCTCCCGATCCCAACTACACCGGCGGTGGCTCTGAGCCCGGCCCCGGCCCCGGCCCCGGTGACCCCACGGACACCTCCTTCGAAGGCGATTGCGTCGCCACCAGCGGAAGTCAGGCCACCATTCACTACGAAATCGCCTCCGACACCGACAACTACACCATTATCCCCTACACTCAGACCGGCCAGAGCCTGTGGCCCAGTCAGATCACGACCCCGTCCACGACCATCAGCTTCAACGGAAGCAGTCCCAACGCCTTTCAGGCAATCGGGGCCCAGATGTTCGGCTTCGTCAACCCCATTGTCGTCCCCGCCGCTCCGCAATTCGAACACCAGTTGAGCTCCGGCGCCCACACCTTGACGGTCAACACCCATGACACCGAGGTCTGCTACAGCCTGATTCAGTCCTCCGGAACCCCTACGGTAATCGACCTCAATATCTATCTCGTCGGCGTCCCCGGCATCGACGCCTCCAACGCCGCAACTCACCCCGATATGCAGGACGTCCTCACCAGAGCGGAAGAGATCTACCAGCAGGCGGGCATCTCCTTTGGCGAGATCAATTACAAATCCGTCTCCGCCCAGGCGGAGCAGCAATATCAGATCGTCACCAGTGAGCAGGACGTGGCCGCGCTGGCTGCCGAGTCGAGCTCGCCGGGCAGCACCGCCGACGACGCGCTGAGCGCAAATGTCTTCATCGTCCGCTCCTTCCAGATGCAGGGCGCCCTGGGCATCTCGCTTGGGATCCCCGGCGTGCCTGGATGGCACGGCACCCACCTCAGCGGAGTGGCCCTCACTGGCGAGAGCATCGGTAGCACCGGAGGATGGTCGAACGGAAACCAGCTCACCGCCAACGTCATCGCTCACGAGTTGGGGCACTTCCTCGGCCTCTTCCACTCCACTGAAATGGGCGGGCAGACCATCAACCCCATCGAGGACGTTCCTCAGTGTTCAGACCCCTATCAGATGCAGAGCTGTCCCGACTGGGGGAACCTGATGTTCCCCTCGGCTGCGCAGGACAACGTCGAGCTTACCAACGGTCAATCCTTCGTCCTCGGTGTCAATCCCCTGACGAAATAATTTCATCTCGGTCCACCCGACTTCGCACAAGCTTCGGAGTACGTCATGAAACTCTGGCTCATTCTCATCGCCATCGCCATGCTCGTGGCCCCAACGGCCTTCGCCCACACCGGAGCCGACTCGTCGGCTCCAAATATCGCCACGGCGTCGGCCGACGGTGAAGTCGACGAGGTCGAGGCCATCGCGGCCTTACTCGCCCACTATCACAAAATCCCCGATCGGCGGCACTTCGAGTCCGTCAGTGACGATGCCCGTCAGATCATCTTCGATATCTCTCGAGACGACGAGGCGGGCCCATTCTTTCAACGCCGGGCCATGAAGGCGTTGGTCAACTGGCCCGACGCAGAGACCTTCGAATATCTCACCGACGTCCTGAACGATGAGACGACGGACGACGGTCTTCGCCATCACCTGCTGCTCGTCCTCGCCAACGGCTACGGCGAAGAGGCCCTCGATACCATCAAGCCCTATCTCTTCGAGGCATCCGATCCTCATCTGCGCATCAGCGCTGGAAATGCCGTCTCTCAGATCCCCGGAGACCGGGCCTACGAGATGCTCACACAAGCCCTTCGCGCCGAGCAAAACCCCATCGTGCAGTCGCGGCTCGAGCAATTCGCCCCTCGACTGAGATAGTTCGTTCGGAATCTGCGGCCTGCTGGGCCGCCTTGCGCTGCCGTTTACCTTATACCGCGCGGTGGCGAGGAAACCGACTCCCGGGCAGCTTCCTCCACGTCTCGAAACGCTCGCAGGGCATTTGCGTAGGCTACCTTCTCCAACTCCTCGTCGCCATATCCCCGGCGCCGCAGTCCCTCCACCACACGGCCCACGTCCCGACAGTCGCGGTGATCACTCAAGATGGTGGGAAGCCAGCCGTCGTAATCGGACCCCACCGCCACGTGATCGATCCCCACACGGTCGATGACGTATTCGTAGTGATCGAGGGCCACCTCCGTATCTACGCGCCATTTCCCTGCTAGATAAAGGGGAGCGAAGATGATCGCGATCACCCCGCCCGTATCGGCGATGGCATCGATCTCGGCATCCGTGATGTTGCGGGGACTATCGAAGACCCCCTTGACGCCCGTATGGGTGCAGAAAACCGGGACATCACTGACTTCACAGGCCTCCAGCACACCCGGCGTATTCACATGGGCGAGGTCCACGGCCACTCCCCAGTGATTCAACTCCTGCACCAGCCTTCGTCCGAAGACCGTCAACCCCTCCGTTTCGTTCGCTCCTCGCCCGATGGACGCCGTCGCCGCCGAATTTGCCGAAAAATGGGTAAGCGTCAAATAGCTCACCCCCAACTGCGCTAATCTACGCACCCGCTCGATGCGTCCGTTTAGCATATGTGCCCCCTCCACCCCGGCGGCCAATCCCAATTTCCCCTCCTGCTGTGCCCGATCCCAATCGGAGGCACAGCGCACCCGCATCACCCGTGAATCCGACTCCGTGACCTCATCCAGGTAGGCGATCTGTCGATTCATCTCCGCCCAACCCCGTTCGCTCTCCCACGGATAGTAGTGAATCCCCATGCACGCCCCCCGATAGCCGGCCTCGATCATCCGAGGGATATCGGCGTGCCAGAACAGCGGCTGTCCCGGAACTCCGGCACGATGTCGACGCCGGATATTGTAGCGAAATAGACGCTGCTGAATGATGCTGTCCACATGTAGATCGATGATCTGAGTCATCCAAGTCCTCGACTTTTCAGCGTGCCTTGAAATTGAGCGCCGCCGAGTTGACACAATAACGCTTTCCCGTCGGTCGGGGCCCGTCGGTGAAGACGTGGCCAAGGTGGGCGCCACAGCGGGCACACAGGATCTCGGTGCGCACCATTCCGGCGCTGCGATCGATCTTCGTCGCCACGCGCTCGGCTTCCAGGGCGTCATAAAAGCTCGGCCATCCCGATCCGGATTCGTATTTCGTCTGCGAATCAAAGAGCTCCGCCCCGCAGGCCGCACAGGTATAGATGCCGTCTTCTTTATGGTCGTAATACTTCCCGCTAAAAGGAGGCTCCGTGCCGCATTGACGAGTAATGCGATAGGTCTCTTCGTCCAGACGCTCGCGCCATTCTTCTTCGCTGAGCTGAACCTCGAATTCTCGCTCTTTTTCGCTCATCCTCTTCTCCCTGTCGATGATCCCATGGGGAATCCATGATTCCTCGCTCAAAGCTTCGGTCCTCATTCGGCGCCTTCAGCCTCCACCTCGGGGAATTCCAATTCGTCGAATCGGCGCTGCAAAAAATCCTCGACGGCCTCACCGATCTGCTGTCGGGCACCGAATAACCCGGTGTGGGTGGCATTCTCCAGCCACACCAACTCCGCTGCCGAAATGTGGTCCGCCACGTCGCGACAGACCTCGCCAGGCGAAAAGCGATCCCTTCCCCCGGCGATGACCAACGTAGGCACGTCAATTTGTCCCAAAATGTCTCGTGCCGAATGTTTCTGTGCCGCCAGCCCCAGGACGTACCAACTGGGTACATCCAACGTTGCCAGATGCGTATAAAAGGGCTCCATCTCCTCCATGGACACCGTCTGTCCCACAAATCCCATGAGCTTGCCGATTCGATGCACCGGATCGAGCCAGGAGCCAAGAGCGCCGACCTTCAATCCCCGGCCCCACATCTGGGCAGGCAGGCGGCGATACAACTCGAAGAGCCGAGGCCCTATGGCGGGATGAATCAGTGTATCAAAGGGCCTCTCGCAGGGGCCGAGCACCGTAATGAGGGCCTCGATTCGCTGCGGAAAGTGGCGCCAAGCCTCCAACACCACCTGCGAACCCAGCGAGAACCCGGCCAGCACGGCTCGCTCTATCCCTGCGGCGTCCATCACCCGACGCAGATCGTCGACGCAGCCCTCGATGGTCATCGTCTCCAGATCCCGGGCTGGACCGGAGCTGCCGTGGCCCCGATAATCCCATCGGATCACCCGATAGTTCTGACGAAGCCGCTTTCGAAGCGGATTCCAATAAAGAGTGGTATTGGCATATCCGTTCGTCAGCACCACCGGCGGGCCCTGACCCTCGTCCCAGAAGGCCAGCGATGCGCCATCACCCGATAGGGTCCAACGTTTTCGGCAATTCATGGTACTCTCTCGTCAAACTGATCGCCCTCGGGGCGCCTTGTTGCGC
>SLPW01000136.1 GCA_007131755.1 Myxococcales bacterium
CCCGTCCAGATCGGTCAGGACAATACGATCGATCCGGAACTCAGCGATGAGTTGAAGGCCTCGCTCAAGCTCTATGGACAGGCGGGCATGAACCTCATCCTCGCCGACATGGTCACCGGCACGTCGGGTCCGCGCATGATGGGCCCACAGGCGGGCATCGAAGTGGGCAAGGAGATCGAGGGTCAGAATACACCGGAGCTCTGCGTCAAAGGTGCGTTTTACTTTCGGGCCTTCGTCAACCCCAGGATCCGGGCGGAGTTCAAGGCCTGGAGAATCGGCGTTGGCATAGACATCCTCGACCCCGACGATCTGTCCTATCGCCACAACTTCTACAAATACTCCTTCCCGCAAGCTCCGGAGGGGACGGACTACGAGGATATGTGTGACGTGGTCGAGCCGGATCCGGAAAGCCCGGCGGAACTCATCAATCGCCTGACCTGGTCGGAGCCCACGGAGCTCGACCTGGTGTTGGTGACGCCCAATGGAAATACCTTCCGTTACGACGCCACCAACCACGACGGCGGGGTCTACGATCCGGTCCATCTCACCGATTCCTGCCTGCAGGACAACTCGCAGTGCGAAGAGGTCATCTACTGGGATGAGGATTACCTTGGGTACGCCCCGCCGGCAGGGGAGTATCAAGTCTACGTCGACAACTGGCAGTCCAGCGGGGAGACCGCGAATTATCAACTCGAGGTCATCGCCGATGGCGAAGTCCTGCCGGTCTCCTACTCCGGTCAGGTCGCCCCCGGTCAGACCAGTTCGCCGGTGAGCTATACCATCCGGCCCTGAGCAGTGTCCGCCGAGCACCACTAGCAAAAAGGCCCGCCTTCGACGGCGGGCCTTTTTGCTTTTTCGGCGAAAAGTGCATTATTGCGGACTGGTTGTCTCCGGTATTCGCTCTTGAACGGCATTGACTCTCTGGGGATGTCGAGCCTCCAGATAGCGCTGCTTGAGCTCGTCGAAGGTATCGACCAGCGTCTTGCGCTCTCGTTCCAGGTCGACCAGAAGGTTCTGTTCGGTGCGAAAGAGGGTGCGCGACAGAATCCGATCTCGTGAGGCCAGAAGCTGGCGCCACCAGCGCAAAAAGAAAAAGCCCGTCATCGGCAGCGAGAGAAGATAGATGGCGACGACCAGCACGGAGTGATCCGTGGCAAACCACAGCGCCCAGCTCTGGAGAAAATAAAAGAGGGGAAAGGCGATCAGGCCCGTGCAGAAGGCGGCAAAGGCGACCTTTGCCTCCTCGCTCTGGCGTCGGGTGACCTGATGGACGATCCAGGAGGGGACGACGTTGTTGAGAAATCCGTAGACCGCAAGGGGCCCCAAAAAGATGGCGTAGGCCGTCATCTTGATCGCCTCACGGCGCCGGTCACTGATTTTGAAGCGATCTTCAACGATCTCGTGGCGGATACGAAATTGCTGCAGGTGGTCGCGGTAGCGGCGTATATCCATGCGCACCCGTGCCACCAGCCCGGGGTCGGTACGTTGATAATAGGCGACGGCGTCGGCGATGCGTTGCTCCAGGTTGAAGCGATCCTCCAATTCAGAGGATGGGGCGTTTGCGGAGCGGTCGCGGGCCAGCCGATCCTGTCGGCGGGTTCGTTGGTAGAGGTCGATTCCCAACTCCAGATCGCCGATGAATTCCCGGCTCAGCTCTCGGCCGTAGATATCATGGATGTCGCGCACCAGTTGGTGATGTCGCTCATCGTCGATATGGGTAGCCAGGTCTTTGAGGTCGGACTCGATGCGCTTCGTAAGCTGGCGGACCGTGCCCCGGGGATCCGATTCGTAGCGGCCGGCGTATTCGCTGACGTCGATGGGCTCTCCGAAGCGAACGAGAACGCTCGACAGAAAGCGGTCTCGATCTTCGAAGTTCAGCCCTACCGGCTGGATGCGCACGTCCAGAGAGAAGTCGTTTCGTTCTTCAGCGCATAGGGCGATGCGAGCCGTCCCGGTCTTGATCTTCTGGATCATGCGTTCCGAGGAATTTCTTCCCTCCGGAAAAATGCCGATGCACCCGCCCTCTTCCAACGCCTCATAGGCCTTGCGGAAGCTGTCCTCATTATTTTTCGTATCCCCTGCGTCCCTGCGGCGATAGATGGGAATCACCCCGAAGCGATTGAAGACGACTCGCACCACCGGGTTCTTGAACAAGCCGCTTCGGGCCATGTACCGAATCTGTCGCTCCGTATGAACCCCCAGAAGGACGGTGTCCATGATGGAGTTCGGGTGGTTGGCGGCAAAGATCAGCGGCCCCTGGTCGGGGATCGCCTGTTGCCCGGCGGCGCGGACGTCGAAGAAATACAGGCCGACGGCCTGGCGCAAGATGAATCGAAGTGTGCGGTAGAGTCGCGACATTCGTTACACGTCCTGCTGTTGGGCGGTTTCCGACCAGTCTATCACCGGGGCTGGATGCCTGTCACGCAGGCGGAGGTCGATGGGGGTGATCCACCTTGATCGGTTGTGGGACTCAAAGTGGTCGCCCCTCTGGCCCCGGCCCGGTCCCTGGCCCTGGCCCGATTTTGCTTCGCGTCGGCAAATCACGTTTGGGCAAACATTTCCCTCCGGAGGGAGGAGGAAAACCCGGAAAAAACAACAACAAAGGACGGGCCTGGGCGAGGGCCGGGGCCCGGACCAGGGAACGACTACCGAAGGTAATCGAGCTCATCGCCGGCAAGCCCCATTATTGCGTACCACCGGACACCTTCGATATGGTGGGGAAGCGGGTTTTTCTACTGGAGTTGGCTTCCAAGGGCGAATGATGACCGAATTCTGTCGACGAGTTGAACGCCTCCGGGTCTTGGGATTGGCCACGGTGGCCATGATGGTGTTCGGGAGCGTCCTTGTGGGATGCAACCTCAGCTCCGATCACGACGAGGAGCCCCTGGGTGGATTGGACGCCGGTGACGAAGAAGTCGGAGACGACGGGGATGCCGGTGGGGACGACGCCGACGCGGCGGGCCAATGCGTTCGGGAGAACGACCGCGATTTCTGTGAACGGGTGGATGACGAATGCGGTCTTGCCATTGCCGAGGACAATTGCGGTGATCTACGTGAGGTCAACTGCGACAACTTCATCGACTATGGATGTGGGGACTTCGAGGAATGTCTGGAGGACGACGGCGAGGCGGGGCACAACGTATGTGAGTGCCTGTCCTTGTCCGACGAGGAACTGGGGGAGCTTATTTGTGACGGCACCACCGCCGAATGCGGTCTGGTAACGGCCGCCGATCTATGCAGCGGGTGGGACGCCGTCGGCGATATCGATTGTGGAGGGTGCGACGGCGGCGAGGAGTGCGGAGAGGTCTTCGACAACATCTGTGGATGCCCCTGTGAGATCGACGGCCAGTGCTATGCCTCCGGGGATCCTGAGCCCGATGAGGAATGCTCCGTATGCGATCCCGCCCAGTCGGAGACCGGATTCTCAACGGCGGCCGACGGAACTCTATGTGACGACGAAGATCCATGCACCTGGTCCGACTGTCAGGATGGCGAGTGCGTATCTCATTCTCTATGTGAGGGAACGGACGACGAATGTGGCTGCGCAAGCTGCGTCGACTGCACCGAGGACGATGGCTGGTACGAGGTGGGAGAAGAATACGATTGCTGTGATGGCGCTTCCGTGTGCACCTGTCAGGACGAGGAGTATCGCGAATATCGATGCGGCGGGCTGGAGTGTGATTACGTGGTGACCTCAGAGCGCACGGAAAAGTGGAGTTGCGACGCCTGTGAGGCCGGGCCCGGAGTGGACGCCATCTGCTCCGATGGCGAGTGCGTGGAGGACTGTGGCAGTGATACCTATTGTGACAATTTCGGGGTCTGTGCCGATCTGGACAGCGACGACGACCACTGCGGAGATTGTGGCGAGGCCTGCCCTTCTGATGAGGCCTGCATCGGGGGAAGCTGCGAATGTGTGCCCGACTGCGAAGACAAGGAGTGTGGTTCCGACGGATGCGGCGGTGATTGTGGAGAATGCGGACCCAACGAGTTCTGCGGCGGGGGAACCTGCGATTGTCTCACTGCCTGCGCCATCAACGGCTGTGGACCCGACGGATGCGGCGGAAGCTGCGGAAGCTGTCCCGAGGGGGAGTGGGTGGACGTCGGAAATCCCTATAGTTGTTGCGACGGGGGAATGGTGCGATGTACGGAGTGCCAGGATCAGGAGTATATCGAATACAGTTGCGAAAGCGGAGTCTGCGAGTCGGAGCCCACGGACTTCCGAACCGAAAAGAGCAACTGCGACCCCTGTCCCGACGATTGTGCCTGCGAATTCGGGGACTGCCCGGGCAATTTGTGTCTGCAATGACATGAGCCGGCGACCCTCCGACCCCTGATCCAGGGGGTCATTGAGCGCGAAGGCGCTGTACGCGGAGCGCGGAG
>SLPW01000542.1 GCA_007131755.1 Myxococcales bacterium
GACCGGGTCACCACAGGCCTCGGCATACTTCGCCTCGGCGGCGGGTAAACTACAAACACCCGCAACGGCGACGCTCCCGCAGATCACAACCTCACCAACCCCCTCCCGTCGATCGCGGTGGCCGTTGCGCGCGCTTGCTGTTTACGCGCAGCGCCGCGCTTTTTGCGGCGCCTGTGGTCACCCCATCTGAAGATGCGTTGTTTGCATCGAGGGTGGGGATCGGACTCACTACAACTCTAAACTTCTCAACGCCCCTCACCCCAGCCCTCCCTGCGGTCAGACCGGGTCACCACAGGCCTCGGCATACTTCGCCTCGGCGTACTGCCGATAGCGCGGACGCTATCGTCTCCGAATCCTCAATGCTCATGCCCGTGATGGTGGTGATGCCCGTGACCGTGCGAATGCCCGTGATCATGGGAGTGCCCATGCCCGTCACCCAACCCGCCGTGGTCGCACTGCAATGCCTCGAAGACCTCACCAACCTTCTCCGGTGTGATTTCATCTCCCGGTGCGAGGATCATCCTCTGGAGTCGTCCCTCGGCGAAGCGCTCCTCCGCAGACAGAGCCATGCGCTGCATGCGGGCCTGTCGTAAAGGCGGGTCGTTCCAGCCGTCGCCGCCGTGATCCAAAAATAGGGGGTTCGAGTACGCCAGGGGACCCGTTCCATTTGCGATAATGGGCAGCATGGGCCGAGCGTTCAGGCCCCGGGCCATGAACACCACATAGCTGTCGGACTCCACCTGAAGGGGAATCTCCACCACCTTTCGCAGACGGTAATGATCGTATTCCCCTTCGGATACGAGTTCGCGATGTTCCTCGCCAAATTCCAGAGTGATGCGTTGCGTCGGCTCCACGGGGGTGCTGACGTTCTCACCGGGCTCGCCCTGCAAATCCTCGGCGGGCACGTCCATGAATACGTCGAGAGTGTCGATATCGACCCACTCCGGCATCTCCAGGGTCACCCGGGCGACCACCTCGTCGTCGTCGACGGGCAAGACGTCGCCGATGCCCGCTATCTCGCCTTCGTCGTTTTCCACCTCTACGCGCATCATGGGTCCGCTGGTCCCGATGAGCGCTCCGTCGAGGACGCGTTCTACGAAATGCTCCAGATCCATCGTCGCCGGCGTATCGCGCCCCTCGTCAACGAAGACGAAGCTTCGAGGACTGGAGCCCAGGCTTCCGTAGATGCCGTGGGTATCGCTGACGGCCGTCGCCGTCGGGGCGAAGCCGCGGCCCACCATGGTCAGCCACCACCGAAAGGCGCCCCAGAAATTACTCATATTGAAGCCGTTGTAGATCTCCAGGGCGTCGAAATCGTCTGCCCACAACCCGGTGTCGCCCGTCTCTTCGTCGATAAACTCCGTGGGCATCCGCAACGTTTCGGGATCGACGAAGGATTGGCCCGTGAGGACGTCGGCCTCCATCAAGCCGATATACCCGCCGGGAAAGCGGGGATGATTGACCTGTAAGACCTGCTCACCGGGGTGCTGGCGAAGGGCTTCCGAGACCTCCTGCAAGGTCATATGGGTTCCGCCGCCGCCACTCCAATCCAGCGGCCCTCCGCGCCGCGCGTTCTCGTCGACCTCGAGAGGAAAGGCGTTGATATGACCCAGCGTCGAGGAGGTGATCTCATTTCCGACAACACTCGTAATATGATCTTCGGCGCCCAGGGCTGCGATGGTGGGTGCGAAGTCGACGACGGCGTCGTGATCGCTGCTGACCATCACATCCAATCCGCCCGCGAGAAAATCGCGCACACGAAGCTCGTCGGCCACCGACGAGTCCGGCGACGCCATGGCGTGGATGTGGAAGTCGGCGCTGAGCGTGCCCGACGTGTCGACCACCTCGGCGATCTCGGCATCCAATACCACGTCGTCTCCGGCTTCTACCTCTACCAACTCTCCTCCGTTGGACGTGGCGTTCTGCGGCCAGGTCGACCAGGTCATTCCCCGATTGACGCTGATCCGATAATTCCCCTGGGCCAACTGGAACGTCTCCTCTCCGTCGAGCCCCACCTCCACGATGCGCAACCAACCGCCAGGCGGTGTAAAGGAGGAATCCCTCTCCCGGCTGTCGAAGCGCTGATCCGAACAATCGTCGACACATTGGACGACCACTCTGGCCGGCACGGGCTCTTGCTGGGGCGTTCGCACGTTCACCGTCACCGTCGCCGCCTGCTGCAAGGAAAGATCGCCCAACGCCGCCTCGGGACCGTCGGCGTCGATGCCGTCAAAGCGCGTCATCACTTCGTCCTCTCGGGCCCGGATCTCCCACGAACCCCCACGGGGCACGTCCATCGAGAACTCCCCGTCGCCCTCGGTCCAACCCGCTGAGAACGACCGGTCTCCGTCGCGCACCGCCGTGACTTGAACCCCCTCTACGGGCTGCCCGTTCTGATCGACGATACGACCGCTCAAGGTGGTCGTCTCCACTCCCAGGTCACCATAGATCCGATCTGCTGCCGTGCTCACCGAGCCATCGGAGGACGGATAGAGCCGATACCCCACGGTGTCCGCCTCTCCGGGGGCGAGGCCGATATATCCGTCCACGATCGGCAGTTGAGCCTCGTTTGCCAGCAGCAGATACATCAGATCCGTCGTCCCGTGGATGAGCCCCACCACTCCGCTGATGCCTACCATACCTGCCCCGGCGGGCAATTCGGCGTCGATCTGTTCTTGCGGGTCGGGCACCACGGCATAGCCCCCGTGACGTGTAAAATATCCCACGAAGCTCACGGGATCCGCCTCCAGGGAATCTGATCCCAGCGACGAAAATCCCCAGCCCTTGCGATCGCTGAGGGGATTGAAGAAGCTCCCCGTCGATCCGGACAATACCAGGTGCGTGGCGTTGAAAAACTCCTGGTCTTCCCCGTCGTTTCGCACCGCCGTCAAAACCCGCAGGGAGTCGCTCTCAGGGGTCAGCACGTAGTACACCGTCACCGTAAACGGCGGCGTCCGATCTGGATCGACGGCAAGCCCTTCATACAACCCGGGGGCGATGTCGCCGACCATGGTCGCCACGTTCAGAAAATCCAGGGGTGCCACCTCACCCGTCACCGCAACTATGGCTCGTCCATCTGAGCCGTCCTCCACGATCTCGACCTCCTGCGGCTCGAACGTCTGGCCCACGTTGATCAGAAAGCAGATCTCACCGAGGACGCTGCCGCCCCGGACCCCGTCGACGACCTCCTCGGCCTCGATGACGTTCCCGTCCCACGAACAGGGACCGATATCTCTTTCTCCAAACCCCACCAGATAGCGCCCCTGATCGTTTTCCAACAACCAATCACCGACGAGCCCCTTCGCCACTTCACCGTCGACCAGATCCGCCTCGTCCTCCACCTGCACGGCGCGCACGAAGCCATCTTGCGGCTCATCGAAGACCTCATCAAAGTCCAACTCCACAGGCCCCGTCGCCACAGGTGGTGGCGAGGCATCTGCGTCGTCTTCGACGTCTTCGCCCACATCGCCTGCGTCGGACTCCTGTTTTGGATCCTCGTCGTCCGAGCACGCAGCAAAAAAGCCGATCAAAAAGATCGCCAGTAAAATAGTGATTCGATGTCGCTTTCGGTTTTGCATCGCTCGTCCCTTCGACAAATCTCATCCAGATCCCGTAGATTCCCCCCGAATACTTCCTATCAAATCCTCCAGCCTGCACACCCACTCCTCGCCGGCCCATCCATCACAGACCCGGCGGGCCTCCTTCAGAAGTTCGAGCAATTCTCGGCGCACCAGGCTCTTCGGCTGCATATCCTCTCCCAACCGGTCCAGCGAATGGTCGAAGGCCGGCACGTCTCTTCGATGGGCGGCGATGACCAACAATCCGGCCAGCGCCACGGGACGAAACGCCGGAAGCGCATCGCCCTTCGTAGCCTTCAAGAATTCCGAAAACCGCCGTTGTGCCCCGACAAGGTCCCCTTCGGAGAGGTCGCAAAACGCCAGAAGTGCCTGGGTATACTCGGCCAGCGCGTGGCCCGTCATTCGCGCAAGGTGCTGTGCTCGGCGATAATGAGCACGAGCATTTTCCACGTCCCCGTCTCGTCGGACATAGTCGCCAACGGTACGGTGGGCGATGGCCATCCCACTGCGACAGCCCTTCTCATCGAAGATTCGAAGCGCCTCCCGGGCAAAACTCCCTCCCTCTTCCGGTGCCTTATCGATCAACGCCTGGGCCGAACCCAGAAGCGACCAGGCTCGCTCCAATTCGTCGCCCGCTTTTCGAGCCCGATTCATGCTCTCCTCAAAGGCGGCATGCGCGTCTATGTGGCGACCGGCAGCAAGGTGCATCCACCCCATCCCGGAGAGGCTTCGCAACATGCCATTTTCGTCGCCCACCGACGAATACAACTCGTAGGCCCGGCGATAATCCTCGAGCGC